>CALVVD010000053.1 GCA_944363745.1 uncultured Bacilli bacterium
TATCTATATCGCTTTGATAAAATGTTCCATCATAATCACTTATTAATATTTTCTTCATAATTCCAAATACCTAACTTTCCTTTAGCAAATATAGGTTTATCTAATACTTCAATATCTTTTAATATCCAGGCATATCTTCCCAGTCTATAATCACCACAAATAAACTCTAACTTATCTTTCTTAATTCTATCTAAAAACTCTTCATCCATATAAACACAGTCTACTAAATTACATTTACAAATGATTAGTCCAAAGTTTAACTCATTAACATCTACAAGATTCATTAATTCTTTATTATTCTTCCATTCTTTAGGTATTTTAGTAGAACTAGCATGAATATATAATTCTCCTCTATAATTAGTTTTAAAACTTCTAGTTTCTATTTTCTTTTTACCTAATTTTATTAAAGTTGCATATGGCTCTGTTAGACTTAGTACTTTCACTTCATCACCCTATTATATTCAAAATATCTTTCTAAATATCTAATAACACCATCTTCGTCATTAGTATCACATCTGTCATCACAAACGACTTTAACTTCGTCTAAAGCATTACCCATCGCTACACTTAAACCACAGTTGGCAAGCATATCAAGGTCATTTAAACCATCACCAAAACATATAATATCATTATTATCTATCCCTTTAGCATTAGCGATTTTTTCAATAGCAGTATATTTATTAGTGCCATCATTACCTATTCTAATCCATTTTTTTGAAGCGAACGAATCTTGCATAACTGAGAAATCTAACTCTGGTAAACTTTCATTTAAAAGTCTTATCATATCATCAATTAATTCTTGGTGTTTTAAATTCATAGTCATATCTATTGTTTCACATGCTAATTTATCTAATTCATCTTCACTTTTAATCATTCGAGCCTGAGAAGTCTCTTCAAAATATTCTTTAGAATATCTATTATAATAATTTAGTGTTCCTAAAGCGACAAAATTAATAATATCTTGATTATAAAAAGAACACACTTTCTTAACATTATCTTTACTGATAGTTGATTTAAAAAGAAAATCATTATTATCAACATCATAAATTAAAGCTCCATTATTTGTAATTATATAATTAGCAAAATAAGCATCTTCTGTAGGTAATTTAGCAGCTCTTAGAGTTCTACCTGTGGCAAGAACTATAGTATGTCCATCACTCTTTAAATTATTTAAATATTCTTTAGTCTCCTCACTACATGTTCCGTCACTTCTTAAAAGTGTTCCATCCATATCCATAACAATCATTTTACTCATAAACTACATCCTCCTATTTAATTATACCTCCATGGCATTTTAATTCATATATTAGCTTTTTATCTTTATATATTTGTTCAGTACCTACAAAGTTTTCCATATCTCCATCTACATTAAAAATATAAAGATAATCTTCATTTATAAATTCTTTAGGCCCTCTAACAGGAATGACTTCCTTATCTTCTCCTACTTTCATAAGAGCGACTCTTAATACTTTATCCATCACTTCTTCAGTTAAACTATCATCTATTGTAACTCCATAATAATTCATACCCCAAAGAATATTATCATTATAATAAACTACTTCTTCGCCCATAAATTTAACTCCACCAAAATAAGTATCATGATAAGTAAGGTGACCATCTGTAAACTCATAATCTTTTGCCTTTAATCTGCTAGATAAGACTTTAGGGGCATTGCTATTAGCATAAGTACTCTTCTTTGCTTTCACTAAAAACTTTAGAAATTCTTTGTTATTTATATCCATATTTTATTAATCTCCTTTAATTATTAAATATAAAAAGGCTAGCCATTTTTGACTAACCTTGTAAAATGTCTAACGACACCTGTCATAGTATAATATCTTGCGATATTGTACAATAAAAAGCATTTCTGCTCCTGTACTTATATACTACACTAAATATTATGTATTAGTCAAGAGTTTTTATTCATTTTTTAACTATATATTGTATATTCATTTATAATAGCTCTATCTATTTGTTTTAATATCTCAGAAGGAATTCTTATGTTTGATAAATAATCGTATTCGTTTATATATTTACATATAGATAGTTTACTTATTGTCTTTAGATGGTCTATACAAGCATATGTAATTGTATTTTTTCGTTTTTCATAAAACTTTATGCAAGAACTTATTTCTTTCTTCTTTTTCTTATCAGTAGTTTTTTTTAGTAATTCTTTTAGTTTATTTATTTCTGTTTCTGAATAAAGTATATTTCCAATATTAATATTTTTCAAATGCTTTTTAGATGTTAAAGGAATAACATGAAGAGTCGGAGACATCATAGTATCTCTTTTTGAAAGCACTATTGCAAAATGATCTCCTGAAAATTCACTACCTATGTTAACACCAAACTTAACTCTTACAATATTCATCATAACATCAATTGGATAAGTTATATCGGACTGCATAACTCTATCATATTGTGATTTATACTTTACTGGATTATTTATAACATCAAGAGGATTTAAAACATATCACTCATTATTCCAGTTCCAAAAAGGAATATCAAAATGCCATTCTAGTATTTCAATACTAATTTCTTGTTCAGGATAGTCAAGTTTCCAAACATCTTTCTCATTCCAATCAAAATCAAAACCATACTCTAAAACACTCTTAGGAATTTCTTTATTCATCTTCTTCATTCTCCAAACTCTTTAAATAATCTAAGAACTCACGAGGTGGTTCCTGTTCAAAATATAACTCTTTACCTGTAATAGGATGGATAAATCTAATACTCTTAGAGTGTAACATTTGTCCAAACTCCGTTGTATTTTTATGATTACCATATAAAGGATCATTAGTAACAGGATGTTTAATGTAATTAAGATGTACTCTTATCTGATGAGTTCTACCTGTTTCTAAGATACATTCTATTAAGGTATTATTCTTAAATCTTTTTAATACTCTAAAATTAGTTATCGCTTCTTTACTATTATGAGCGGTTACGGCCATCTTTTGTCTATTAACTTCATCTCTTCCAATAGGAGCATCAATTGTTCCTGTCTCATGAAGTATAACTCCATCTACTATGGCAAGATAGTGTCTTTCTATCTCTTTATTTTTTATCATATCACTAAGTAATTCCATAGTTTTAGGATCTTTGGCAACTACCATTAAGCCACTTGTATCTTTATCAAGACGGTGAACAATACCTGGTCTAAAGGTGCCATCACTACTTACTTTAGAGTGATAAATAAGAGCATTAACTAAAGTATCAGTAACATGACCTGGTGCCGGATGCACAACTAGACCACTTGCTTTATTAATAATCATTAAATATTCATCTTCATAAACAATATCAAGAGGAATATTAGTAGGCTGTAATTCGTCTAGATTTATATTTTCATCAAGACTTACTTCAATAACATCTCCTAATTTTACTTTATAACTAGCACTTTTCTCTTTACCATTAACTAATACTTTATTATCACTTATAAGCTTAGCTACTCTACTTCTTGATAAATCGCTGTTTAATGCAATATAACTATCAAGTCTACTTCCTTCATCATTTACTTCTAACTTCATTTTTTCTTCCTCTTTCTTTTAATATTTCTTTAATTAAAACAATAACTATTCCTACAACTATTAGTATATCAGCTAAATTAAAGATAGGATAGTTAAAACCAAATATTTTAAAAGATAAATAGTCTATAATATAGCCATCTACTAATCTATCTATAAAATTACCTAAAAGGCCACTAAGGACTAAGGAATATCCTATAGAAAGAGTTCTATCATCTATATTTTTTATTAATTCATATAAAATAAAGAATAAACACACTAAAGAAATAATTATTAAAAAATAAGTTCTACTAGCAAATAAAGAAAATGCTGCTCCATCATTTAAAACATATTTCAAAGAAAAGAAATTAGGTAATACTATAATATTTGTTAGAGAACTTGAAACTAAATACTTTATTCCTAAATCAAATCCTACTAATAAACAAATTAATATAATAATAAATATAACTCTACTCTTCTTCATTGTTTCTCCTTATATATTCTACTTTGTTAACAATTAACTGTAACTCATCAAATCTCTTTTCGACTGTTCCTCTTAATCTACAAATATCCCCTTTACTAATATTTAAATTAGTTTTATATACTCTTGGAAAGAAAATAAAATCTATAGTGCCAGTCTCATCACTAGCAGTTACAAAAGCCATATCTTCATTTTTCTTTGTCTTAATTGCTTTTACTTTTTCTACCATTACTAACGTACTAACTATTTTATTAAAGTATTTAGATAAATCTATTATTTTAATTGTATCTTGATACTTGCTTCTATAACTAGTTACGGGATGATTACTAATATAAAAGCCAAAACAATCTAATTCTTGTTCTAATAAAACAGCTTCACTAAACTCTTTAGTCTTAACAATTTCTGGTTTTAAGACGAGACTTTCATCTAAATCTATAGTTAATTCTCCATAATTATATAAGCTATCTAAATTAGTAATTAAAGTCTTTTTATTATAACCAAAACTACTAAAAGCATCTGCTATTATTAAAGTCTCTATTTGTTTTTTGGTAACTTTAGAATTTACTAATTTTTTAAAAGCATCATATATATTTAGAAATTCTCCATCACTTCTAGCATTTAAGATATTACTAGAAACATTTATACCTATTCCTTTAATAGTGGAGAAAGGAAAGATAATGTTATTGTTTTTTATAACAAATTTATCAGTACTAAGATTAATATTTGGTTTTAAGACATTTATATTACATGCTCTAATTTCATTTAGGTATTCTTTTAATTTAGAACTAACAGAAATAACATTTGTAAGTAAATTAGCATAAAACTCTAATTTATAATGGACTTTTAAATAAGCCATTTTATAAGCGACAAGAGAATATGCTACAGCATGAGATTTATTAAAACCATACCCTGCAAATTTAAGAATACTTGCAAATAATGTTTTAGCCGTATTAATATCATGCCCTAATTTAGTCGCTTTTTCTATGAATTTAGCTTCTTCATTTTTTAAAACATCTACTTTTTTCTTACTAATCGCTCGTCTTAAAATATCTGCTTCTCCTAAGCTATAACCTGCATAATAATTTGCTACTAACATTATCTGCTCTTGATATATCATAATACCATAAGTATCTTTTAATATAGGTTCAAGAACTTTATCTTGATAGATTACTTTTTCTTTTCCTTCTTTTCTTCTAATATATAAATCAATATTTTCAGCAGGTCCTGGTCTAAATAAAGCGATCGCTGCTACTAAATCATTAAAATTAGTTGGTTTAAGTTTTTTTAAGAAGTTTCTCATGCCACTAGATTCAAATTGAAAGATACCACTAGTATCTCCTCTTGCAAATAGATTATAGACATTATTATCATCTAAAGGAATATTATTAAAGTCTATCTTAATATTTTTATTTTTATAAATCATAAAGATTACATTCATAATAATAGTAAGATTTCTAATACCAAGAAAGTCCATCTTTAAAAGTCCTAATTCTTCTAGGTAATTCATAGAATAACCAGTTAAGTACATATCATCACTTTTAGTTAAAGGAATAACTTCATCTAAGTCTTTTTTACACATGACAATACCTGCAGCATGAGTACCAATTTGTCTTGGAAATCCTTCTAATTTAGAAGCAATTAAATATACTTTTTTTAAGGACTCATCACTTAGAATATATTCTTTAAATTTTATATTTTCTAGGTAAAATTCTTCTAGTTTTTTATGAGACATACCTGGTAAAAAATTAGTTAATTTATCTATTTTATATAAAGGAATATTTAAAACTCTTCCTACATCTCTTAAGACTTGTTTACAAGCTAAGGTAGAAAAAGTAACGATACCTGCTACTCTTTTATTACCATATTTATTAGTAACATAATTAATAATATCATCACGATAAATATCTGGTATATCAGTATCTATATCAGGCATAGTCTTTCTTTCTTTATTTAAAAATCTTTCAAATAAAAGATTATATTTTAAAGGATCTATTTCTGTAATACCTAAAGAATATGCTACTAAACTACCAGCAGCACTACCCCTACCAGGTCCTACTAATATTCCTTTTTTCTTAGCATAACAAATAAAATCATAAACAACAAGGAAGTAGTTAGCAAAACCTAATTCATTAATAACATCTAACTCATAGATAAGTCTATCTAAATATATTTTAGTTACATTACCATTTAATCTTTTAGTTAGTCCTTTTTTAGATAAAGCTTCTAAATAGTCAAAACTACTCATATTATTAGGGCAATCATATAAAGGAAGTAATAATTCTCTTTTAGGAAATTCTAAATTACAATCATCTACTATTTTTATAGTATTTATTAGTCCTATATTATCATAAGTATTAATAACATCTAATGTATTTAATTCTTTATTATCAACATCATAATTTATATTATCATTAATAGTCTTACCAGCATCAATTAAATATAGATATTTTAAATAATCACTATCTTTTTTCTCTTTATATAAGCAAGGCTTTAAATAAACAATATCTTTAGTAATAAGTAAAGCTTCTTCCTCTTCTAATTTACTACTAAAACCAAGATATATATATTTAATATCATTTCTATATTTCTTATAAAATTCATTTAAAATTCCACATTGATGAAATAATGTTCATTGTGCTATGATGAGTTTGCAAGGAAAACTTGTAGAAATTCATCGTAGGAGGGAAAACAATGAAAAGAATATTTGCAGCGCTTACA
>CALVVD010000054.1 GCA_944363745.1 uncultured Bacilli bacterium
GTAAATAAAATTTACATATTATAAAAAAGATGAATACCTAGTTCTGTAAATAAGTACTTACCTACAAAAAGTTTTTTTAGAGTAAATACCCCAATTACAAAGTTGTAATAGGGTATTTTACTATCTATAAATAATTAAAAGAACAATAATTATTATCAACGATAAAATTAGAAAATCTTTCTTATTCATAAATATCTCCCCTTTCTCCCCCTGAATAATAGAGTTGTGAAAGAGGTAAAACACCCATACTAAGTATTCCTAGGTAAATAATAACACAAATGTATCTTCAAGACAAGCGAACAAGATACATTTTTTATTTTGAATATGTTTTCATTTTATTTATAAAATCATTATTCTTACTTATAGTATCTTCATCAAAAGATTGTTCATACATATTAAAGTCATTTTCGTATAAACTAGTTAAGAAAATACAATAATTTGTAAAATTTTCTTTTCCTAAATTCTCATTAATAAGAGAAAAACTATTATTGATAGCAGATGAATCAAAAAGTTCTCTATAATCATATAATAAAGGATTTACTAAAGGAAGATAAAAATCATAGGCACTCTTATATAAATCATCATCAACATCATCTTGATCAAAGATATAAACATTTTCCTTTCTTATTTTTTCCAATAAGTATCTTGCTTTATCTTGAGTTCTAAATTCATTAAAGATACGATAATCTTCACTTATTACAATACTACACATTTTATTACTTATTTCACTTACATGAACTAATTCATGTAAAAGAATTATATCAAGACATCTATTAAGATATTTTTTTAAAAGAGGAAATGAAATATAAGTCTTAGAATATCCCTCAGACATTTTATAAAATGTTGTAATTGCATTTACATCATAATCAAAATCATCTTCAAAGTAAATTAATTCTCTTGCAATTATTACTTTTTTATAAAAAGATATGTCTTTTATATTATCTAATCTATCTAAAATATTTTTACCAAAAATGGTATTCCTAATAACACTATGTTCTAATACCTTTTCTTGTCTATTTAGAAAATGTATACAATCATCTATTTTTTCTTCATCTAATAAAGGAATAATTCCTATCATTTTACAAGTATCTTTATAATCTTGTTGTAACTTTAAAAGTAAGTCCTTTACCTCATTATCATAAGTTAAATATTCTTTATATCTTTTATCAAAAGCCTCAAATCTAAGCCCTAGAATAACTTCTTTATTTTTATCAAATACATCATCATTAATATTTAATAATTCTTTTAAATATCTAAGAGTATAATCATCTATTTCATCTTGTAACTTTTCTCCTTTACTCATATAATCATCCATTAATGATTTATAATATTTTAAATTATCTAAACTACTATCTAACTTTTTTATTGTTTCATAAGTAACATCAGGAGTTGAATCAAAGAAGTAAAAAGCATCTTTAATTCTTGTAGCGATTAAGTCTTTAAAACTTTTATGATAAGAACTAGCGATTAGATCTATTAGATAATCCCTATATTCTAAAAATCTTTTATTAGGATTTAATAATCTATCTATGTCTTTCATTATTTACGATACTCAAAATAAAAATCTAATATTCTAACCATATCCCCATCAGTCGCTCCCATTTTCTCTAACTCATCATCAATACCCATTTTTCTTAGTTTATTACTAAATCTTTTAATACCTTCATCAGTAAATTTAGTCATTTTAAATAGTTTTTCTACCTTTTCACCTTTAATTACAAAGTCTTCCCCATCTTTTTCAATAGTAAATGGTTTCTCTTCTTTAAATTTATATAAGACATGAGATTCAAAAGCATCATCTTCATAAAGATTATCTTCTTTTATAGTGTCTAATAAATCACTTAAATAATCTATTACTTCAGTAAGTCCAGAACTTGTAATGGCACTTATCTCAAAGATTTTCTTATCTTTAACCTTCTCTTTAAATTTAGTAAGTTTTTCCCTACTACCTTCAATATCCATTTTATTAGCTAGTATTACCATAGGTTTAGTAAGTAATTTTTTATTAAACTCTTCAAGCTCTTTATTTATTAAAAGATAATCTTCATAAGGATCTCTTCCTTCACTACCTGCCATATCAATAACATGAAGTATTACTCTAGTACGTTCTATATGTCTTAAGAACCTATCTCCTAATCCTTCTCCTTTACTTGCACCTTCTATTAATCCAGGAAGATCAGCCATAACAAAAGTTTTCCCATTAGTAGCACGTACTACTCCAAGATTAGGCTTTAAGGTTGTAAAGTGATACTCTGCTATCTTAGGTTTCGCTTTACTTACTTTAGAGATAATAGTACTTTTACCAACACTAGGAAGACCAACAAGACCAACATCGGCAAGGAGTTTAAGTTCTACTTTAATAATTCTCTCCTCTCCTGGTTCCCCATTTTCAGAGAAATCTGGAGCGGTATTAGTCTGCGTTTTAAAGGTTGTATTACCACGTCCTCCTCTACCACCTTTAGCAATAACAGCAGAATCATTTTTACCTTTTAAGTCAGCAAGAATAAGACCAGTATCTAAGTCAGTTACAACAGTTCCTTGAGGTACTTTAACTACTAAAGGTTCAGCTCCCTTACCATGTTGATTTTTACCTTTACCATTTTCGCCTTTATTAGCTTTTATTTCTTTTTGATACCGTAAATCAAGTAAAGTATGTAGTCCTTCATCTACTTTAAAAATAATATCAGCACCATGTCCCCCATTACCTCCATAAGGGCCTCCCATAGGTATATATTTTTCTCGCCTAAAAGCAGTACAACCATCACCACCAGCACCTGCTTTTACTTTAAGTGTTACTTCATCTACAAACATAAAAGTTCACCTCCAAACTTAATTTATTATAGCACATAAAAGAAAAAAAGACTAATGTATATTAATCTTTTAACAACTATAACTAAGCGGCATATTAGCACAGTTCCCAGCTGCATCACATAAGCTTGAAAAACTAACAGAACCAACTGCTTGAGGCATATAAAAATTCTCTGTTCCAGATTGAAGCCCTCCTCTACATATAGTAGATGCTCCAGAAGACCATGTTACACCAAAACAATTATAACCACTTAAATTATCTGTAATATGAGCACTTATTAAAGTTCGTGCTTGAGTATTTTCAGGTGGATTTTTAGTACAAGACCAAGTCAAAGTAGGAGGAGTTCTATCTATCTTTACAGTCTGATTATTAGGACAAACAGTCGTATTACCTACTTTATCACTTACTGTACCAGGTGACTGACTAGTAAAATTACCTTCACTATTATATAGTTTAGATACATTACCAACACAACCACTCTCATCATCTGTACATATTCCTGTTAATGTCCTAGATCCATTAGTCCAACTATCACTTCCGCCACTACTACTACATTTTGGTGGTGTTTTATCTATATATACATTTACTGGACAATTCCTTTTATTCCCTTTACCATCTTCTACTGTTATATATCCAATCTTAGTACTTTTATCAAATGTCTTTGTAACACTTTCACATCCATTTTCATCATGACATGTCATTGTTATTGTTCTTTCTTCTGTTGTCCATTCTGTACTCTCTCCTATCGCTTCTCCACACTCCGGAGGAGTAAAATCGCTTTGATCTATAACTGTACACTCTCCATCATCTTCTATACCCTTATGTTCATATACTTTATTACCTTCTTCATCTTCACATGTCATATTATATTCAAATGTTTCTCTACCTTCAGCATCTTTAGTATATCTCACTTTAGTATTAATACTACAGTTATAATCAGGATCGTCAAAAGGTTTTATTAATCCTGAACTTATTAAATCATCATATGTTATATCAACACAACCTTCCCACTGTTCTACTCCTAAATCTGTAATATCTTCTCCTTCTTTAGTAACATATGTCTTTGCCGCTTCCTCTATACTATCTCCATAATACTCATAAGGTCTATCCTCATTATTTTCTTGTAATGCTGTTATAGACGGTAACACCATTAAAAGTATTACTGTCATTATAACTATAGTTGCTAACAATTCTATTAAAGTAAAGCCTTTATTCATCTATATCACCTCAACAACTAAATCTAACATTAGAATCATTCCATTGTGAACAATTACCAGCCATATCACATATAGTATGTTCAAAACCAAGCCAAGTACCACCAGTACCTAATGTATCTCCTCCACTTGGTGCACCATTATGATTAACATTAGGATAATACACATTATTACCTGCATCCCAATAATGAACAGTTCTAACTCCAAGTCCTGATAAAGTATCAGCAAAAAACAATTTAACATATCCTTTATGACCAACTCCTTGAGGATCACCACAAGCTGCATAAACACTAGTATAAACAGGTTTTGTTCTATCTATTCTAACAGTTTGATTATTAGGACAAACAGTCGTATTACCTACTTTATCACTTACTGTCCCAGGTGACTGACTAGTAAAATTACCTTCACTATTATATAGTTTAGATACATTACCAACACAACCACTCTCATCATCTGTACATATTCCTGTTAATGTCCTAGATCCATTAGTCCAACTATCACTTCCGCCACTACTACTACATTTTGGTGGTGTTTTATCTATATATACATTTACTGGACAATTCCTTTTATTCCCTTTACCATCTTCTACTGTTATATATCCAATCTTAGTACTTTTATCAAATGTCTTTGTAACACTTTCACATCCATTTTCATCATGACATGTCATTGTTATTGTTCTTTCTTCTGTTGTCCATTCTGTACTCTCTCCTATCGCTTCTCCACACTCCGGAGGAGTAAAATCGCTTTGATCTATAACTGTACACTCTCCATCATCTTCTATACCCTTATGTTCATATACTTTATTACCTTCTTCATCTTCACATGTCATATTATATTCAAATGTTTCTCTACCTTCAGCATCTTTAGTATATCTCACTTTAGTATTAATACTACAGTTATAATCAGGATCGTCAAAAGGTTTTATTAATCCTGAACTTATTAAATCATCATATGTTATATCAACACAACCTTCCCACTGTTCTACTCCTAAATCTGTAATATCTTCTCCTTCTTTAGTAACATATGTCTTTGCCGCTTCCTCTATACTATCTCCATAATACTCATAAGGTCTATCCTCATTATTTTCTTGTAATGCTGTTATAGACGGTAACACCATTAAAAGTATTACTGTCATTATAACTATAGTTGCTAACAATTCTATTAAAGTAAAGCCTTTATTCATCTATATCACCTCAACAACTAAATCTAACATTAGCATCACTCCAACTTGAACAATTACCAGCCACATCACATATAGTATGACTAAAACCAAGCCAACTACATTTTGTCGCTAAAATATCACTAGCACCAGAAATGCCATTATAATTTACAGTAGGAAAAGTTACATTATAACTACAATCCCAATCTGAGACTCTTCTTTCTCCTAAGCCAGATAAACTATCTGTGAAATTAAGTTGAACATAAGCGGTTAAATGTGTACCGGTAGGATCACCACAAGCTGGAAAAACAGCTGTATAAACAGGTTTAGTCCTATCTATTCTAACAGTCTGATTAGCAGGACAAACAGTAGTGTTACCTACTTTATCACTAACTGTTCCAGGTGACTGACTAGTGAAGTTACCTTCACTATTATATAGTTTAGATACATTCCCAGTACATCCACTACCACTATCACTACATGTTCCTATTAGTGTTCTAGAACCTGTTGTCCAACTATCACTTCCTCCACTACTACTACAACTAGGAGGAGTTTTATCAACATAATATATTTCACTTTCTTTAGTACAACTATTAGATGAACTATCATATAAAATTACTTTTATTTGATAATTACCAGTAGAAGTTAAGTTTATTTCAGAATTTAATGAACCTAAAACAGTATTTTCTAATTTGTATTCACTATTATCTTTTTTCAAGAATATTTCATATTTATAAGTATTAGATGGTACTTTAATATTTACTGTTATAGTATCTTTAGTCCAAGTATTTGGTTCAACATTACTTGTAAATTCTACACTATCACAACTTATACCTTCATATATTTCATATGTTCCTGACTCTTTTTCTCTTATATTTCCTCCTGTATCTATGGCATATCCTGTTATTTTATATGTTCCTTTTTCTGTTAAGTTAATAGTTGGATCTGTTGTATAATTCTGATAATTACTATCATCTATTACACTTCCATCTTTTTCTATTACATATCTATAACTTGCTATTCCTTTATTATCTGTTATTACCATTTTTACTTCTATTGTTCCAGTTGTTACTTTTTCATTTGGATTAAAGACTATATTAGGCTTTTTATCATCTGTTTCACTTTGATAGTTATTATCATTATCACATATTAAGGTTACATAATATTGATAATCTTTTTCTGTTATCTTTTGCACTACAACAGTACTATTTTCATAATCACAGTCATTATCATTTCTATCTTTTATAGGATCTATATATTTCCCATCTATTAATTCTTTTAATGTTACTTTTGATGTTTCGCCTATTTCTTTTGGTAACCTACTACGATAATCTGCAAAATAATCTCTTGCTGCTAATACAATCATATTTTCTTGGCTTTTATAGTACTCATTATTACCTCTATTTAAAAGAGGTAATATAGCACCTACTACTATTGTTGTTAATAGTCCTAATATTATTATTGTTGCTAGTAACTCTAATAACGTAAAACC
>CALVVD010000055.1 GCA_944363745.1 uncultured Bacilli bacterium
GAGGTTGTGATTTCATTCTTCTTTGCTTTCTATCTTTAACTACTTCTTCTAAAGCACTTTTATCGCCTTTTTCAAGTCTTATAGTTGCTTCTAAACAGATGTAATTTGGATGAGTCTGCAAGAAACTACTACGATAGTGAAAATCCATCTCTTCATTAGTTAAAGTAATAATCTTAAAATCATCTGTTAAGACTTTAACACTTCTTGTAACATAACCCATATCACTCTTATAAGCTCCTGCATTCATATAAATAGCACCACCAATAGTACCTGGTATACCTGTTGCAAATTCTAAGCCTGCTAAACCTCTTTTAATAGATTCTCTAGCTACCTTCATTAAAGATGCTCCCGCTCCACAGATTATTTTATTATCATAAAATTCTATTTTATTAAATTCATCTAACTTAATTAAAACTCCTTCATAAGTCTTATCACTAAATAATAAATTACTTCCATTACCTAATATTTTATATTTAATATTATATTTTTTTATCAATTTACATAATAGTACTAACTTTTCTATAGTCTTAGGATAAATAATCGCTCTTACAAGTCCTCCTACTTTATAAGTAGTATATTTACTTATAAAAACATCTTTAACTATTTTTCCTATATCATTAGATTCTACTTCATTTAAAAATTCTTTCATCTTATTCATCCCCTACTACATCTAAAATTACATCATATATTTTACTAGCACTATCACTTATCTTCATTTTTAATAATTCTTTGCTCATACTATTTAATTTCTTTTTATCATTAATTAATTTATCTACTAAAGGTATTAAAGTATCTTTACTAAAGTTCTCTTCTTCTAGTATTTCTACACCCTTACCTAAAGCTTTTGCATTCTTATATTGATGATTATTAGTAACATATGGACTAGGTACCATAATAGCAGGTAAACCTATACTAGTAAGCTCTGAGATAGTAGATGCTCCACTTCTAGTAATCATTAAATCTGCATCTTTCATAAGAGCGATTAAATTATCATAGAAAGGTAATAGTTTTACATTATTACTTAGTTTTATATCTTTATAATCGTCATAATAGTTCTTACCTGTTATTAATAATACTTGATAGTTTTTATTATTAAATAGTGGTAATATTTCTTTTAATTTATTAGTCATAGTTAAAGAACCAAGAGACCCCATTACTATAATTACTAAAGGTAAATCTTTAATAAAACCTAAAGATGTCTTAGATACTTTTTTAATGTCTTTTATTTGTTCACTTCTAGGATTTCCTGTATATATTACTTTATCTTTAGGAAAGTATTCACTACTTTCTTTGAAAGACACTAATATTTTATCTACATAGCGAGATAAGAATTTATTAGAAACACCAGGAATAGAATTTTGTTCGTGAATAATAGTTTTTATTTTAAGTTTAGAAGCAGAATAAATAACTGGTGCTGATATATAACCACCAAAGCCAATAACGACATCTGGTTTAAACTTAGATAATTCTTCTTTCGCTTTCTTACAAGCTCTATAATATGTTTTCATTACTTCAATATTTTTAAAAGGATTCTTACGGTTTAAACCTATCATTTTAATACCAACATAATTTATATTTTGTTTAGGAATAATATCTTTTTCCATTCTATCAGTTGTACCAATATAAAGAATATCTACATCTTTATCTTTTTCCTTAAGCTTAGAGATTAATGCTAAAGCGGGAAATATATGTCCACCAGTTCCTCCTGCTGTAATAACTATCTTCATTTTATTCATCCTTCCTAGTATAAGATATGTTTATTTGTTATATTTAGTAATTAAACTTTCAAATTCTAATTTTATTTCTTGTAATCTCTCATTATTAACCGCTTCATATCTACCGGTAATATTAGGTCCTGTATTACTAGCTCTTACACTAGCCCAACCATCAGGAAATGTTACTCTAACACCATCTATATTATTATAAGAATAATTCTTTTCTTTACAATAATCTTCTATTTTTTTAACTACTTCATATTTTAACTCATCAGTAGATTTATATTTAGTCTCAGGTGTAGAATAATATCTATTAATACCATCTAATAATTCATCTACTGACTTATTGGTATTAGATAGTATCTCTAATAATCTAAGCCCTGCATAAATACCACTATCAAAGCCTAAGAATTTATCTCTAAAATAAACATGACCTGATAATTCTCCCCCAAAAGCAAGATCTAATTCTTTTACTTTCGCTTTAGTATAAGAGTTACCTGTTCTATAACAGTAAGGTGTTCCTCCTAGTTTAATAATTTCATCTTCTAGGCTCTTACTACATTTAACATCGTATAAAAATGTTTTATTATTAACTTTATTAATGATATCTCTAATTATTATAATCATATAATAATCAATAGGAATAAATTCTCCCATACTAGAAATAACTCCTACTCTATCACCATCACCATCAAAAGCAAGACCAACATCGGCTTTAGTATTTTTAACTACTTTTTTTAATTCTTCTAAATTACTTTCAATAGATGGATCAGGATGATGATTAGGAAATGTTCCATCGCTTTCACCATTAATTATTTTGTAACTAACAGGAACATTTTTAAATAGGTCATCTAAAAGAATAGAAGTTGTCCCATTACCTGGATCTAATACTACTTTAACTTTTCTATTACCAAAAGATAAATTATCTAAAAGAGCTTTAAAGTAATCAGCTTTAACATCACATTTAGTAATAGAGCCTTTACCAGTTACAAAGTTTCCTTTTTCTATATAATCATAGAAATCAGTTATCTCTTTTCCTTTAGCATTATCAAAATTAGAAAAAGCAATTTTAAAACCATTTTCATCTTTAGGATTATGACTAGCAGTTATCATAATACCAGAATCAATATTAAGATCTATACAAGCATAATAATACATAGGAGTAGTTGTTAAAGATAAATCATAGACATTAATACCTGTTTCAATTAATCCTTGAATTAAGGCTTGATGCAAATCAGGAGAAGATATTCTATTATCATGACCAACAACACACTTAACTTTACCCAATTCTTTTAGTTTACTACCAAAAGCAAGACCGATAGTATAGGAAGTATCGACATCTATATCTGTTGGTACTACACCTCTAATATCATAAGCTCTAAAAATGTTTTTATTAATATCTTTTTTTATTTTCATTATGATCCCTCTTTCTAAATTATAACATATTTTAAACTATTTATTTTTTATGACATATAGTATCTACAAAACTTTACAATTATTTTTTCTTCTTTATAGCATATTTTTTTAAAATACTTAAAGAATTTGTTCCTTTTATATCTATTTTAGGGAAAGCATTTAACATATGACGAACAAAGAAGTTAGTCTTAATTTTTCTTGACTTTAATTCATTTCTTATTATTTTAGTAAGTTCCATTGTTACATCTTTACTCTTAAACTTTAATGTAGATATTTTTACTTGACAAAGAGTTGTTATAGTAATAATTACATCTGTTAAGAAGATAATTAAAAGAATAATTGATACTATTCTAAAAGCTAAATGAGGAAGAATGTTTATAATAGTTGTAACTAAAGGATTTAGTATGTAAACAAAAGCGATGCCTCCTAAACCAAATAAAAAGGCATTAAATAGACAGACTCTTCCTTCTATATTAAATTTACGATCAGAATAATCCCACCATCTAGCTTTAAAGATTTTCTCTAAGATATAACTAGTAATATATTCTAGAGTTGTAGAGATAAAAGCACTCATGACAAAGACTGTAAATAAATCATTTTTATATCTTAGAATAAATAGTTCCATTAAAAGACAAGAGATACCATATATAGGTAAATATGGTCCCAAAAAGAAACCTCTATTTAAAACTAATTTCTTTTCTCTTAAAGAACAGTTAGTTATTTCAATAATATATCCTAAAAAAGAATAAATCATAAATGATAAGAATAGATATAGTATTTTATCTAACATAAAACTCCCCCTTAAATTAATAAACTAAGTAATAAAAGTATAACTCCTGTAATAAGACCTATTATAGTTATTTTTTTATTTTTAGATTTTATTACTTTAGGCCATAATTCAAAGATAATTATATATAGAAGCATTCCTAAAGTAAGTGAAAGAAGAGAACCTATAACTGTATCACTTACAGTATTTAAATTTAATAAATATGGGATAAGTCCTCCGACAAAGCTTGATAAGAATAGACTTCCTAAAAGAATAAGATAATCTTTACTTTTAGCATCACTTGCTCTTAATGTAGTAGTTATAATAATACCTAAAGGAATATTATGTAGTCCTACTCCTATACTCATAATAAGACCTAAAGAAATATCATTACAAGCTGATAGATAGATAGCCATACCTTCAACTATATTATGAATAATTAAAGCAATGGTAGCAAGTAAACCAATATGAACATAATTTTTTTTAACTTCATTTTTAGTTAGTTTATGATCTTCATGAAGAGGAATAAAATCATCTATTACTTTAAATACTAATAGACCTAACATACCAAATAATAGGAATAAATAGATATAAGTAATCCCTAAATGTTCTATTATTTCTGGAAGTAAATCTAATATTATTAACATAGTTAATAAAGATAGAGCAAAAGCAAAGATAAAGTCTAGGACTTTTCCTTGTTTTCTTATAAAAAAGGAGATAATTGTTCCTATTAAGATAAATACTCCTAAAAGAAATGTTATAAATAAAGCTAGTGTGTTACTCATAAGTTATCACTCCTCATCTATGTCCATAATGATATTTAATTCATCTTCTGTTGGAAAATCTTTTAGTAAATTATTAGGAAGTTCATTAAATATTTTATATTCACTAATTCCTAATGGTTTATTAATATATTTTAAAGTATAATCTACTATTTGGTTATTTTTACTAGAACACAAAATAATACCAATAGAAGGATTATCATTTTTATCTTTTACTTGTTCATCTAGTGCAGTTAAATAAAAGCCCATCTTACTACCAAATTCAGGTTTAAACTTTCCTACTTTAAGTTCTACTGCAATATAACACTTTAGTTTAATATGATAGAATAATAAATCTATATAAAAATCTTCATCACCTACAGTTATTTTATATTGATTACCTACGAAAGAAAAACCACTACCTAATTCTAATAAGACATTTTTTAAGCGTTCTAGCATTTTATTTTCTAATTCTTTTTCCTTGTAGTCTTCAGTTAATTCAATTAAATCAAAAACATAGGGTTCTTTCATAATATTATTGGCAAGATCACTATTTTCTTTTAAAGTTACTTTAAAATTATTATGTTTTACATTTTCAACTTGTCTTTTATATAAATTAGTATTTATCTGATAATCGAGAATTGCTTTTGACCATCCTTCTTCTAGACATTTATTCATATACCACTTACGAATATTTTTATCTTTAACTTTTTGAATTAAGAGAATATTGTGTTTCCATGGTAATTTTGCACTTAGGTGCAAAAATTCATCATCATCTTTGTACTCTTTATAAAAAGATTTCATATAATTTAAATTTCTAGTAGAAAATCCTTTTAATGTAGGAAAAGCAGTTTTTAATTCAAAAGCTAAACTATCTACAAATTTACTACCCCAATCAGAATTATCATAAATTATTTTCCCAAGTCTATAATATAAATTAACTAAATTGGCATTTGCATTTACCATTATTTCAAGTTGAGTTTTACTAATATCACATTTTATACTAGCTAATATTTCTTTAAATGTTTTATCTAACATTTTATTTTTCCTCCTAGATTATAATTACTTTTAAAATATTACTACCATAATAACTATTAAAGCTAAGATAATACGATATATCATAAATAATTTAAAGTCATGTTTTCTTAAATATTGTAATAAGAATTTAATACAAATTAAACCAGTAATAAATGATATTACAATACCTAATATAAAGATAAAAGCATTATCTATTATTAAACTAATAGTACCACTATCTAATAGTTGTAAAGTAGCAGCACCTAAGACAACAGGTGCAGATAGATAGAAAGAAAATTTAGCAGAGGATTCTCTATCAACTTTTAGAGCTCTAGCACAAGCGATTGTTGTACCACTACGAGAAAAACCTGGTATTAGGGCAAATACTTGCGAACAACCTATTAAAATAGCATCTTTAAAAGATATTTCTTTAGTATTTTTTTCTTCTTTACTTTTTTTATCTACTAAATAAATAATTACACCCATAACTATTAGAGCACAAGCGATTAAGATATAATTAGTTCTAATAGCTTTTTCTATTACATCTTCAAATAAAACTCCAACGATAGCAGCAGGAATAGTTGCAACAACTATTTGCCAAAATAACTTACCATCACTTGTTTTAACACCTTTAGTAACTCCTTTTATTACCATATTTAAAAAGTCTTTAAAGAAAAATACGGCAATAGCTAAAAGAGTACCAACGTGTAGTGCTAAATCAAAACATAAGTCAATTTTAGATGACATTGATGCTCCTATTCCAAATAAATCTCTAAAGATTATTAAATGAGCACTACTTGAAATTGGAAGGAACTCTGCTATTCCTTGTATAATTCCTAAAATAATTGTATTAATGATATCTTGCATAAATCTAACCTCTTTTCTACTTAATAAGTATAGCATTAAAAAGAAATAATTTAAAGGACTAGAAAAACAATTAGACACATCTAAACACTAACCACCTAAGTAATAATGAGCA
>CALVVD010000056.1 GCA_944363745.1 uncultured Bacilli bacterium
GAAGCTCTTCCTACTATTACAGAGTCCCCTTCTTCACTAATTTCCTTAATAATCTCTGCTTGTTTAATTATAGAATCTTTCTCTACATCTAAAGATAAATAATATCTATATAACTCTTTCTTATTATTAGTAGTTAAAGAATGTTTAAGAGCATATTCTTTCATTTCCTCTTTATCATAGAAATTAAGACCCAATCTATCTGCAACTTTTCTACCTATTTCTTTACCATTAGTACCATGTTCACGAGAAATAGTAATAATTAGCTTCTTAGCAGATTCAATAATATTAGATTTCCTAAGAATAGATATTTTCTCTTTATAAGTTTTCTTTAAAATAAAGAATGAAATAAATGCCGTTAATATTTCTGCAATAGGAAATGCCCACTATACTATGTTAATTACATTATCTGATAAAGTAAAGACATAGACAATTGGAAAGACAAAGATAACTAGTCTAAGTAATGATATTATTAAAGGTTTAAGAGCATATCCTAAAGCTTGTAACACACCTTGAATTGCAACGGAAACCCCCATAAAGATATAGCCAATACTTGCAATTCTTAAAGCCATAGTACAAGTTGTAATAATCTCTTCTGTAACATCTCCTGTTAAGCCAAATAAATTAGATAAAGGACGGGCGAATAGTTCAAAAAGAACTGTTATAACAAGTGTTACAATTAAAGTATCAACAATACCATATTTAATACAGTCTTTTGATCTTTCCTTATCTTTCATACCGTAGTTAAATGATAAAATAGATATTATGGTATTAGAAAGTCCAAATGAAGCGAATAAAGCGATTTGTTGAATCTTATAATAAATACCAAATGAACCAACTAAAACTACTGGGTCAGCTTTAGAAATACCTAAAATTGCATTAACTCCTGCCATCATAACAGCAAGTAAGCCTTGCATAAGAGCAGCGGATACTCCGATACTATAAATTTCTTTAATTATACTTGTATCAAGTTTAATATATTTAACACTGCCATCTATTTCTTTATTCATAGCATAATGGAAAACCATCGCAAGTATTAAAGAGACAAACTGTCCTATAATAGTAGCCCAAGCTGCCCCTGCTACTCCCATACCTAAAGGAAAAATAAAGACATAGTCTAAAACAATATTAGTTAATGCCCCACTTATCTGAGCAATAGTAGATAACATTGTTTTACCAGTTGACTGTAAAAATCTTTCATAAACAGTATAACCAATTGAACCCAATGAGAAACAACAACATATTTTTAAGTAAGTTGTTCCCATCTCTATTACTTCACTATTACCTCCTGCAAATAAAGATATAAACCATCTTGATCCAAATAGTCCAAATAATAAGAATACTATAAAGATAACTATACCAAGGATAATACCATTACCTGCTACTCTATTGGCTTTTTCTTTCTCATTCTCACCTAGAGTGCGAGCAAGTAAAGCATTAAGACCTACACCAGTTCCAACACCCACTGCAATAATTAATATTTGAATTGGAAATGCTAAAGTTAAAGCTTGATTAGCTAGGGCTCCTTTTGCACCCATATTAGTAACAAAGACACTATCAACTACATTGTATAAAGCTTGAAGTATCATTGAAACTATCATTGGCAAACCCATTTTCCAGAATAACTTCTTCATAGAGGTATCTGCCATTTTGTTTGTTTTCACATCACTCATAAAATCCCTCTTTCTATTATTTTTGTTAGCTAAAGAAAAAAACGTAAGCCCAAGAGTGTTTGGACTTACGTTTATAACCGCTCAACAGTACTTATTTTAACACTTTTTAATTTTTTTTGTAAGAATTTTTTTTAATTTTTTTATATTGTCTTTTACTCTTCAAGGTTTCAAATTGAAACCTTGAATTCTTCCGTTTTTAATACTATATAATTGGCCATCACAATTTGTGATATTCAATAATTTTTATTTAAAGTTATTATTCTAACTTATCTAACAAGTTCTCTAAAATCTCTTTACTTTCTATTTTAGTAATTGCAAAACACCTCTTACCTAAATCCTTAAAACTAGCTCCAGAGTGAAATAAAATTTTCTTATCTAAAATGATAAATCTATCGTGAAATGAGTTATTAACTACTAAAGTAACATTATTATACTGTTCTTTATATTTTTCATAATCTATATTGTTATACTTATTAGTAATAAGAGTAACTTTTCTATTAGTTTTAGATAATATATCTAGTATATTTTTATCTATATAATTATCTATTATAATGATACTGCCTAAAGCTTTATCAAATATTTTAAGCATAAGAGAATAAGCGTCATATATTTGTCCTTCAAAAAAGATATGATTATTTTTATCTTTAAAGCCAGAAAATGCATTCTCTAATAAGTCTATTCTTTTAGAATCTTTTAATACTAAGTCATTTATATACTTTTGGTCAATTAGATTAGTTGAAATATATTTTCTCATCGCTACAAAAGCATCCATTATCCTTATACTTACTTCTTCAGCAACAGGGGTTCTAAGTATAGTTGCAAGCATTGCGACTCCTTGTTCTGTAAAAGCATATGGCAAATATTTAACATTATGTCCTCTGCCTTTCAAGGTCCCAAGTTGGGACCTTGAAAACATCCTTGCTTCTTCCTCAGTTAACCTAAACATAAACCTTTCTGGAAATCTATTGATATGTCGCTTAACCGCTAAATTAATAGTCTTAGTTCCGTTTTTACATTTATAAAGTTTAGCCAAGTCACTATCAAGCATCACTTGTTTTCCTCTAATCTCATAAATCATGTTTTCAATTTTAATATCTTCTTTTTCTATTAAATCGTTTATAAGCATAACCTCTTTCAATATATTATTTTAAATACTTATTCTATTAATTTTAAAGTCCCAACTTGGGATTTTAAAATTATAAGTATCTCTATTATTATAATATACCATTACTGATTATTTTTTTTCGCAATATTAAGAAGAATTCCTACACTTAATAAACTTATTAAAAGTGAACTTCCTCCATAAGATAAGAAAGGTAAGGTAACTCCAGTTACAGGTATTAAGCCTATTACTACTGCAAGATTCATTAAGGCTTGAAATAGTATTTGAAAGACAAGACCAAAAGCTAAGTACTTGGCAAATAAATCATTGGACTTCAAAGCTATCTTTACACCAAAGTATAGAAGTAAGAAGAAAAGAAATGCTATAAGAATCGCTCCCACTACCCCAAACTCTTCACAGATTATTGAAAAGATAAAGTCTGTTTGGGGTTCAGGTAAATAAAAGTGTTTTTGTCTTGAATTTAAGAAACCTGTTCCAAGTAGTCCCCCTGGCCCTATCGCATATAAAGACTGGATTATTTGAAAGCCTGTACCTAATGGATCACTCCAAGGGTCTAAAAATGATGTTATTCTATCCATACGATAAGGTGCTATGGCAATAAGTATTACAACCCCTATTACTCCTATTACTCCTAGGATATAGAAGAACTTCATATTAACTCCGGCGATAAAAAGTAAGGCAATAATTGAGACCATTAAAACTAAACCTGTACCTAAATCAGGTTGTAACATGATAAGACCAAAAGCAAGACAAGCGATTCCTAGTATAGGAATAACACCTTTCTTATAACTCTTTAAAAACTTATTACTATTAACTAAGTATTTACTAGTAAATATTATTAATGCTAGCTTTATAAACTCACTAGGTTGTACACCAAATGGTCCTATTCCAAACCAACTACGACTACCATTTCTAATACTACCTATCCCTGGTATTAAAACTAAAATTAATAATAAAAAGCAAATACCTAAGATGATATTTGCCTTCTTAAAATAGATATTATAATCTATCTTACTAACTATATACATTATTATAAATCCTATTACTGTAAATAATGCTTGTTGCTTCACATAGTGAAAACTATCATGAAACTTATACTCGGCCCAAATACTTGAAGCTGAATATATCATTATAAGTCCAAATGTTACTAAGAGTATTACTGTGATTAATAAAGGCAAACCATAACCTTTCTTCTTCATCTAATCACTCTTTTCTATAACCATACTCCAAAAATAATGCCACCCATCGCAAGAAACAAACCAAAGACTACAAATAATTTAACAATATCAGTCTCTTGCCAACCAAGTTTTTCAAAATGATGATGTAGTGGTGTCATTAAGAATAACTTTTTATGAAAGAATCTTAACCAAAATACTTGTAAGATAACTGATAATGTTTCGATTACGAATACTCCTGCTACTACAAGTAGTGTAAGTTCTCTATGGGTAAGAATGGCAACTGCACCCATAACACCACCAAGGGCAAGAGATCCAGTATCGCCCATAAATACTTTAGCAGGATGGGTATTAAATACTAAGAAACCAATTAGGGAACCTACTAATACTAAACAGAATATTCCAATATCTTCAAAGCCTACCACAAAAGAAATAAGGGCAAAGGCAATAAAGGCAACGGCAGATAAACTACCGGCAAGGCCATCTAATCCATCTGTAAGGTTAACAGCATTAGATGCCCCAATTAAGATAAATAATATAAATAATCCATATAACCAAGTAAGTTCTATATCAATACCAAGAGTACCTACTACAAAAGATGTCTGTCCGCCATTTTTCATATAAATATAGAAAAATATGGTTGAAATAATTACTTGTCCTAAAAGTTTTTGATAAGTAGTAAGTCCTTCGTTGTTATGTTTTTTTAGTGATAAAAAATCATCTAAAAATCCAATAATTGCAAAGCCTAAAAAAACCACTAAAACTATCGCTATATTATCAGAATAAGGTATTTTATCTGTAATTAATAATCCTATAGTAATTAAAACAGTAGGAATAATAAAGATTAATCCTCCCATTGTAGGAGTACCTTCTTTCATTCTATGAGAGTATCCTACATAACTACTTATTCTTTGTCCTACTTTTAACTTTCTTAAAAGAGGTAAAAGTATAAGACCTAAAACGACACTAAATAAAAATCCCACCATAATTGCAAATACTGCTTTTGTAAGTAATAACATGACTTATCGCCTCTTTCTCAAAGTATTATAGCATAAGTATTTTTGTTATTCTACATATATTTTTCTATTTTACTTTCTCTTGTCATTAAATTTTATGATAAATATTTAAAATTAGACTAATTATATTTTTTTTACTAAATTGTGAAAGTTCTCACTTGAATTATAGTAGCCTGCCATTTCTACTAGCTTAGTTGGGTCATCATCACTAGATATATTCTTTTTTATAAATTCTTCTATTTGTCTTGCTCCTGCCATACCATCTGGTAAGTAAACACTACACCATTCTTTTTCAGTTAAACCCATCGTACAGATTTTTTTGCCTTCTTTAGAATAATAATTTACTAGTTCGTTAATAGATCTATCATCAACAGAGAAATGAACATTATTAGAACTATATACAATAAAAGGTCTACCATAAGTACCATCTAAAGTAAAAGTTTTATTAATAACTGTATCAAACAATTTTAATCTAAATATATGTGCCTTTGTTGTCAAACTTTCTTCTAAAAAACTTTTATCAAATTTATATACTTTCTCATAAATAGGATGGAGATTTATACTTGTTAATATTATTCCTTTATAAAAATCAGCATTATCAGGAGAAGGGAATACTTTATAATCATAGATATATCTATCCTCATCAAATTTATAAGCTTTTAAGGAAAATTTTGACTCATTAACATTAAAGTCAGTATAATACTTTCTTTTATTAAGTTTTATTAAGTAATTCGTATCTGCTATAATGCCACTTGTAGGTTCATTATTTTTTATAAAGTCTTGTAATCTTTTATACCTTTCTTTTTCTTGTTTTATAAGTTCGAATGTTCTATCACCAATATTTCTCTTCATATTTATCACCTTTATTTAAATATATCCTAATTTTTTCTTTAAAACAAGAAAATTAACTAACCTAACATTAATTTAACAGTACTACCATCTTCTAATCTTGTTCCAGCATTAGGAGATTGACTTATTATTTTCTCTCCACTACCAGAGTATTCTATAGTAAAATGTTCAAGTAATTTCTTCGCTTCATCTGGAGTTTTTCCTACAACATCTGCTACTTCATAATAGACTTTATCACTCCACTCCCAGTCTTTTTCTACGCCACCCTCTTGCTTTTCAATACCTAAGGCATCGATTATATCTAAAAGGATACGTCTTGCAATAGGAGTTGTTGTATAACTTGAAAGTAGTGCTGTATCTTTGGGATTATCTATCGCAATATATAGTACTGCTTCTGGGTCATTAGAAGGAACTATACCAACAAAGGACATTATGTAGTTGTTAGCAAGGTAGGCTCCATTAACAGCTTTTTGAGCCGTACCTGTCTTACCGCCAATTCTATAGCCATCAATGTAAGCAGATTTACCACCACCTAAGGCAACTACTGTTTCTAGGGCATATCTCATAATCTTACTTGTATCTTCACTTATTACTCTTCTAATTTCTCTCTTACTATTATGTTCCATAACATTACCAGTTTCTGGCTCTAATATATTTTTTAAAACATAAGGCTTTAGTAAAATACCTCCATTAATAACAGCTGATATCGCTCTTACTTGTTGTATAGTTGTCTATTAAATGAAACTTTCTGCCTAAATTATCGGAGAATGTATTTATACTTTCTCCTGT
>CALVVD010000057.1 GCA_944363745.1 uncultured Bacilli bacterium
ATAAACAAAATTTAATTCTAAAGGTTTTATAACAGTAGGAATATGACCATAACAAGTCTTCCCTTCTAAAGTTCTATCAGATATAGTTAAATTATCATAATTATCTCTAAAAACTCCACCCATACTAATAGATCCTACTTTTATTTCTTTAATATAATCTTGATAATAAGTAATATTAATCTCACCAAAATTAGATTTAACATAATTAACTAATTCTTTATATATTGAAGGATTAATATCATCTTTACTTAACCCAGTTATAAAATTAATTAAAAACTCACTTATCTCTTCTTTATCAACATCTTTAAAATCTTTCATTCTCCTATTAACAGAACCACAAAAAGAAGAAAGTTTCTTCTTCTTCTCTTCATCTATTAATGGCATATAAGGTAATGTTTGTTTTAACATAATATCACAGCCTTTTCTATTATTCACTCTTACTAAGAACTACTTTAGTTGTATGTTCTTTTCCATCTCTTATATAAGTAATCTCTATTGTATCACCAACTGAGTATTTATACAACTCATATCTTAAATAAGCAGAATCACTAACAGCAATATCATTTATCTTTGTAATAATATCTCCCTCAGCTAAATCAGAATTATCAGCACCACTACCTTTTTGTATTTCAGCAACTACAACACCTTCATCTATATCATTAGGAATATTAAAATTATATCTATAAGAATTCTTAGCATCACTAACATTAATCATACTAACACCAAGAAGTGGCCACTCAATCGCTTCTCCTTTTTCTAATGTTTCTATCTTACTATTAATATATTCTATTGGAATAGCAAATCCCATACCCTCTACTTCTGTTTGTACTAATTTCATAGAAATAACTCCAATTACTTCACCATTAGCATTCATTAAAGGGCCACCACTATTTCCTGGATTAATAGCAGCATCTGTTTGTAATACTTTCATAACCCAATCACTACTACTTGTATTATCAGTACTAACACTAACTAATCTATCTTTACCTGCTAAATGTCCTGTAGCAACACTTCCTCTATATTCATAACCTAAAGGATTACCTATAGTAAATACTAAATCCCCTAACTTAGAATTTTCACTATTTCCAAGTGTAAGTGCAACTAATCCATCCACATTTTTAATTCTAACAATTGCAATATCAACATAAGAGTCTCCCCCTAATACCTCTCCTTCTACTTCTTCATCATTAGAAGTAATTAAAGTAACTTTATCTGCTCCCTCTACAACATGTTGATTAGTCATAACATAAGCATAACCATTATCTATTTTATAAACAAACCCTGTTCCTGTAGAAGCCACTTCATCATTTTGATAATTTCTAATCATCAAAACCCCATCATAAACTTTCTCTACCGCTTCACTAATACCAGACTCATCAACAACAACTTTTGTACAATTAGCAGCACTACAAGTAGTACCAGTAGATGATGTAGTATTACTACTACCAAAGAAATTATCACCACCAATAACTACAAAAGTTAAAACACCACCTATTAAAAATGATACAATTATTAAAATAGCCTCTTTAATTCTTTCTTTCTTCATCTGTATCGCTCCTTTCAATATTAGATAAATTCATATAATTACTAGGAAATCCCATTCTATCAAGTATTTTATCTATTTTAATACTATGTAAATTATACTCAAGATTTTCTTTTTCTTTATCTATCTCTAAACACATATCTTTAAACTCTTCATAAGAGAGCATTCTCTTCATTATTATAAGTAAAGCAAACAAATCATTAGTACCTTTAACATATTCTCCTTCTTCATTCTTGTCTATATTTAACAACTGATGATAAATAGTCCCTTTAATCTTCTTTTGAGTTCTATTTTCATATAATATATCTTCATGAGCACATAAATTACGATAATTAGATAATATTGGTAAATATGTACTAAATTCATCTAAAGAAATATTATAAATATCAGAAATCTTAACTTGATCATCATATTTCATAATAGAAAACAATTCTCCAACTATACCAAATGACAGCACTTTAACCAAAATCCATAACGGTACATATCCATAATTAGAAAGATAATGGGCTGTCGCTGTATGTTTACTACCATTAACTCTAATTTGCCTTTTCATTTTCCTAATTAAATCACTTACTTGCTTCTGTTTACTTTTATCATTAGTAAAGTTCTTAGCCTTCAAATAAGTTCTCTCTTTATAACCATATTTCTTAGATAATTGATATGAAATAATAGATTTTAAGTTATTTTCTATAACTAGCAAGTACTTAAAGAAAACATTTCTAATACCTCTATCAAATAAGAAAAGACTATACATCTCTTCAAAAGTAACTCCTTCTAAAAAATGCTTATCAGTAGCACTTCTCATAAAAGGATATCTATAACCTGATATAAAGAAATAGTTCTCTCTTAAAAGTATTTTTTTAGCATAAGCTTCATCATTTATAGTCATACCTTTATATTTAAGTATTTCTATTTGTTCTTCTAAATTTTTAAATTGTTTATCTATCATATTCCCACCTAGAATAGATTATATCATAAAAATTATGTAAAAAATATGAAATGTTTATGAAAAATTATGTTATACTTAATTTCAGTAGAAAGGATTGAGAAAAAATGCCTGCAACTATAACACATGCTTACTTTGCAAATGACTTATATGATGTATTACCAATTGGTCTAAAAAAGTTATTAATGGATGATAAACAAAAGCTAAGAATGTTCGCTCAAAGTACAGATCCTTTAATATTTTACAATCTTTTAAAAAGAAAAGATAAAAAAATAAGAGATTTTCAAGGATACTTTCATACTAATAAAACAGGAGAATTTCTAATAAATTTAATAAATTATATAAAGTATAATAATTATTATAAAAACAGTGAAATAATGGCTTTTCTATATGGTTTTATTTCCCATTATATTTTAGATTCTAAACTTCATCCCTTTATAATATATAAAACAGGTATTTTTAAAGAAGATGACCCTAATACTTACAAGTATCGAAATAAACATGAATATATGGAAAACTTTTTAGATAATTATATGATAAAACAAAAAGAAGGAATTAATCCTCATAAGTTTAAGTTTTATGATTTTTGGTATAGTAAAGATAATTTTTCTAAAGAATTAATTGAAGTAATAGATTATGCTTTTAAAGAAACATATGGCATAGAAAACTTTTCTAAATATTACATTAAGTCATTAAATGATATGTATAAATCTCTAAAATACTTAAGATATGATAAATATGGTATAAAAATGTTTATATATAAGTCAGTTGATAAATTTACTAATCCTAAAACTTTTAAACTACAAGGAATATCTTATCATACAGATTTAAAAGATAAAAATAATTATTTAAATGCTAATCATACTACATGGATTCATCCTACTACAAAACGCGAAAAGCATAATGAATCTTTTATAGAATTATATCGTATCGCTTTAGATGAAACCTTAAATATGATTAAAGAAATAAATAAATATTTAAAAGATCAAAAGAAAGTCAATTTAAAAAAATTAATAAAAAATAATTCATATCTAACAGGAAAAGATTGTAAGAATAAAAATAATTTAAAATATTTTGAATAAAATTAAACTTAACATATCACTATATTAATAGGTGATATTATGTTAGAAAAGTATAAGATTGTTAAAAATAATAATGAAGAAATATTATATTTATTTTTAAATGTTAATTATGAATTTGCAAATGAATTTACTGATAATAATTTAAAAAAGAAAGCAAATAATTATTTAAAAAGTTATAATATAGATTTTAAAGGTAATAAAATTGTCTTTGTTCTTAATGGTATTACTACAAAAGCGATTGATTTAAATAATTATGAATTTTTTAGTAATGATAGATTAATATCTTTAAATAATAATGATAAACTAACAATGAAAGAATTATTATTATCTTTATTATTTGCAAATATTTCTATAACTTTAAGAAAAGAAACATTAAAATCTATATGTGTTTTATATCGAGGAGAAATTATTAGAAATTTACTTGATAATAAATTAGAATTAGATAAGATGTCTTTATCTTATCATAATTATAATTATTTTAAATTAACTTATCCTGAAACATATAAAAGTTATTATACTTTATTTAGTGATGTAATAAATGAAACAGAAGGAGAATATCTAATATATGATAATAAACCTATAAAATGTTTTACTCACTTAGTTAGTAATGGTTATACAGAAGAAGATAAGAATTATCCTTATACAATAAAAAAAGAAAGTTTATGGGATTTAGCATATCCAAATTATTTACAAAGAAAAAGTTATAGTATCGAAGAATTTAAGAAAAGATTAAATTTAACTAATGATAATTATCATCTAAAAATAACTAGTCTTACTAATTCTAATAGAATAAAAGAATTAAACTTAGGAGAAAGAAAAATAGATGCTAGAAGTCTAGCAGTGTATTTAGATTTGCCTTCAACTGATATTACAATAATAATTAAGAAAGATTATTTAACATTTATAACAAGAGGAATAGGTAGTGGCCTAGGTCTAAGTATTATAGGAGCAGATAACCTTGCCGAATTAGGTTATAACTATAAACAGATATTAAATTATTACTTTAAAGATGTATCATTAATTGTGAAAAAATAAATTTGCATAAATGTAATACTTATGATATGATGTATATGTAAGAAAAATTTTCATACAATATTAAAAGGAACACTTAATATTCCCATGTTGAGTGGACCTCCAAATTTTTATATTATGGATTAGCCCCTAATTCAACAGTTGTGAGTTAGGTGGCTTTTATTTATATCACTAAAAATAATAACTTTATAAGTAAAAGGATAATTATGATTAAAGAGACTATTAAAAAATCTTTTCTATTCATAATATCAATCTCCTTTCTAGGAGATAACCACCCAACTATTAAATGTTCCTACATATAGAGTATCATATTAATTTCTATATATCAAGAAAAAAATGTAATAAATTAGTTACGAATTTTCGTAATCTTTTTATTTATTCAAAAACACTATTCATAAGCTCTTCTATAGTCTTTTTTCTCTCTTTAGTTTTATCTTTATTAATAGTTATAGTAACAACATCACCTTCTTTAACATTAGGAACTAATTCTATTGGTAAATTACACATCTTACCTTTATCTATTTCCACAACTGCATAATCTCCTTCAATTCTATCTACAATTACTTCCATTAATCAGTCACCTCTAAACTATAACTAGCACTATCTTTTCCATCACTAATTTTAACTTCATAAGTACCAGGCTTAACATTACTACTAACTTTAAAAGTCCAACTAACATTACCTTCACTATCACTAGTTTTATCTTCAAGACCACTTGCTTTACTAGCACCACTAGAATAGATTACATCAATATCGTAAGTAGTATTAGGAAGTCCTTTTATACTAACAGTAACATTACTTCCCTTGCTAACTGGAGAGTCTAAACTAACAAGACTAATATTATTAGTAGTACTAGGACTACTATCACTACTAGACTCTTTATCACCCTTACAAGTAACATCTACTCCATCACTATCACAAACGATATTACCATCTAAATCAGTTCTAAGCACTTTCGCACCCACACTTTCATATCTATCTATAATAGACTGATAAGGATGATTATAAGAGTTACCCTCTCCTACCATAATAATAGCATACTCTGGACTTACCTTTTTAACAAACTCAACACTTGATGATGAATCACTTCCATGATGTCCTACTTTAATAACATCTGCATCTACATCACTAGTTATTTCATCTTCACTTAAAGTTTCAGCATCTCCCATAAATAAGAAAGTATTATCTAAATATGTTAATTTTAAAACAGCAGAATAATTATTTAAATTACTATAGTTATCACTATTAGGAGCGATAAACTCTAATTTTAGATTATCTTCTGAAAGTACAACTACTCCACTCTTAGCAGTCTTAACTTTAAGACCTTTATTACTAATCGTAGTAAGTAAATCTTCAAAAGTCTTACTATTAGAACTAACTTTAGGCATATAAATAGACCCCACATCAAAAGTATTAATAACTTCTTCTAATCCCCCAATATGGTCAGTATGAGGATGAGTTCCTACTACATAATCTATCTTTTTTATACCCAAATTATTAAGATAATTAATAACATTATCAGCTTCATAAGCTTCTCCTGCATCAATTAACATAGTTTCCTTATTAGGAAGTTGTATAAATATAGAATCTCCTTGCCCCACATCAATATAATTAACTCTTAAAGTATCTCCATTAAAAGTAGAAACACTAGTCTTATCATCGCTTTCTACAAATGGATTAGCACATCCAACTACTAATAAACATAAACATATTAACAATACTATTCTTATCTTCTTCATAATCTACCTCTATCAAAAATATATCATATGTATCTTAAAATGTAAATTATTTTGACAAATTTGGAGTACAACTCCAAAAAATACAAAATTATGTCTTTATCTCTTTAAAGTAATTCTCTACCCCTTTAGTAATAGAATTAGCAAGTTTTTTCTGATAACTTTCTTTTTGTAATAAATA
>CALVVD010000058.1 GCA_944363745.1 uncultured Bacilli bacterium
ATTTTATATATAAATCTAGGGTAATTTAATTCGTCATTTTATTACATTTCCAGTAGAAAGAAGTTTGTCATTCTACATTCTTTCTACATTTTAATATTCATTTCTCTTACAAGTATAACCACTATTCTCTAAATCATTTTCAATAGAAGTAACACTTTCATTTAACTCATACTCTGGATAAAATCCTTCAAATTCCCCTATATTTGTAGATATAAAATCTAAATCTAATTTCTTATAATCTATTGTTTGTTCTGTCCTTTGTAACGCTGCACTTAAACTACAAGCTGCTTTCATACCTATATCATTATCTTCTAATACAGTTTGTAAAGCTAAACAAGAATCTTGTCTTTCTGTAAGTATAGATGTATCAGTAGCTTTATCAGAAAGTCTAGCTGTAGTAGTCATAGTACTTTTCTTTAATTTATTTTTTGTATAAGTAAATTCCATCTGATAACTATAATCTATATTATTAGTCTCATTACTCATAGTACAAGTCATTCTACCACTCTTTAACTGATTAGCTCCTGTCTTTTCATTTTTATAATCTGTAATAAACTGTGATATTTCTGGTAAAAAGAAGACAAAAGCAAATAAGAATAATAAAAGTAAAATCAAAAACACAGGATGTCCTTTCTTCTTTTCACCAGTAGTATTCTTCTCTAAATCAACAGAAGTAGGAACTTGTCCCTCTTTATTAACATTACTATTATCAGTATTAGTATTATTCTCTACTTTAACTTCTTTTACTCCTTCATTATTATTAGGATTAACTACTTGTGGTTTATTATTATCAACTGGTGTACTTTCTACATTCTTCTTATCATTATCATTCATAAATACACCCTCCTATTCTTCTTTAATTATAACAAAATAATTATTTATCGTAAACTATTTATTTTCTCCTGATAATTATCACTACTAATAACATAATTACCACTAACAACAATATCCACTAAATCTTTTACTTTCTTAACAGTTATATTATTAATACCACCATCTATACTTATTTTAAAATTAAAATCTTTATACTCTTTCTTTAATACATTTAATTCTTTTAATTTATTAACTATTCTATTTATAAACTTTTGTCCACTTTTTCCAGGATTAACTCCCATAACAAGTATTAAATCTATATATGATAAATAAGGTATAATCATACTAACATCATCATTAGGATTTAGTACAACCCCAGCTTTAATACCATAACTTTTAATTAATTTTAAATTACTAATTAAATCTTCTTTAGTATCTAAATGTATAGAAATATATTCTGTATTTAAACTAGCATAATCTTTAATAAAACTACTAGGAGCATCAACCATTAAATGAACATCTAATCTCTTATCAGTAAACTCATATATATGCTTCATTTCTCTAAAAGGTAATGTTTTATTACTAACATATTTTCCATCCATAACATCTAAATGAATAAAATCAGTATCTGTATCATTAAGTAATTTTAACGTCTTAGGAATATCTTTACAACCTAAAAATGAAACACTAATCATTTACTTTCCCTCCTCATAGAATTTTAAATAACTGTTATATCTAGACACTAATATTTTTTTATCTTCAACGGCTTTTTTAACCATACATTCTTTCTCTTTAGTATGAGAACAATCTTTAAAAGGACAATTATATAAGGAAAATTCTCTAAATGAATTCTTTATATCTTCTTTTTTATAATTAGAAAAGTCCAAAGCTGAAAATCCTGGAGTATCCATTACTTTTCCATCTAAGAAAGGATATAATGTAACATTTCTTGTTGTATGCTTACCTCTACCTAAAGCAAGAGAAACCTCTCCTGTTTCCAAATTAAACTCTGGATTTAATTTATTTAAAAGAGTACTTTTCCCTGCACCTGTCTGTCCAATAAAGACATTAGTCTTATTTTTAATTAATGTTTTTATCTTATCTATTTCTAAATTAGTAATTACTTTATATCCTAAAGTTTCATAATATTTCATTAGTTTTTTAATACTATCATACTCTAAAGAATCTATTAAATCTGTTTTTGTAAGAGTAATAACAACGCTAACATTATGTAATTCCATTAAAGTAATAAGTCTATCTAAAAGTCCCAAAGAAAAATTAGGATTAACAAGACTAGTAACAATAAAAGCTTGCTCTATATTACTAACCATAGGTCTATCAAAAGTATTTTTTCTTTCTAATATTTTCTCTATTACTAACTTTTTCTCATCAAATAAAACATAGTCCCCTACTTTAGGTATAAGTCTTTCTTTCCTAAATTTTCCTCTTGGAACAGTATTATATTTAATACCATTACATTCTACTACATGTCTATTACTACTTATTTTAACAATTTGTCCTTGCATATTACTCCTCTAAATCACTAGATGTAGTGTTATCATTTTTAGTATTAGTATCATCTTTTGCTTGTTCAGTTGGTTCACTATTATCAACAGGTGCTACATATTTACCTATTGTAATAGTAACACTATCGTTATTTTTAACAGTAGAACCATTAGGACGTGATTGGGTAATAACTTTACCATTCATATTTATATCTGTTACATCTTGATAATTAGTAGTAACTGATACACAAGCATTATTAGCCCAACTAGTTACAACATCTTCTGTCTTTAAATACCAATCAGGGAAAGTAATATTTTCTAAAGTAGTTAAAGTAATTTTATCTCCGCTTTCTACTTCACTACCTTCATCAAGTGATTGAGAAATAACTAAGTTTTGGCCAATTACAGAACAAGTAGTAGAATCAGGTGCAATACGTTGTACTGTAACTTCAAGACCCATATCTTCTAAAAGTGAAGTTGCTTCATCAACATCCATATTTACATAATTTTCAAGAGTATATTTCTTTGATCCTGTCGATTTATATAAAGTTATACTAGTACCCTCTTTTACTGTACTACCACTTCTAGGATCAGTCCTTACAATTCTATTTTCTTTTACATCATCACTACTTACTTCTTTTACTTTACTATTAACTTTAAGACCCGCATCTTCTAATTCGCTTGTCGCCTTTTTTACAGTCATACCACTAACATCAGGCACTTCAACATCAGCATCACGAGTTAATGCTGGAATTATAAAGAAAACAGAAATTAAAGCAAGAACTATTACACCAGCAATTATTGATAAAGCAATTATTAATTTATTAGACTTTTTAGTTTTCTCATCAGTAATAGGTGTTGCAATACCTTCTTCATCACTAATTGGCTCCATTATTTTAGTAGTCTCATCCACCTCATTTTCAGGATAAGGATAAACATATGGAGGTTCATTTATTCTATCATCATTTAAAGCTGTTAATAAATCATTATGCATACTCTTAGCATCATCATATCTATTTTTAGGATTTTTAGCAGTTGCTTTCAAAATAATGTTTTCAATACTCTGAGGTATATCATTATTTAATTTATGAACATCAGGTAGTGGTTCTTTCATCTGTTTTAGGGCAATTTCAACTGCACTATCTCCTTTGAAAGGAAGTTCTCCTGTTAATAATTCATAGAAAATAATACCCATTGAATAAATATCACTTTTAATAGTAGCACCTTTCCCAGCTGCTTGTTCAGGTGGAAGATAATGAACAGAACCCATAACTGAATTAGTTTGAGTTAATTGAGTTGAATTTAAGGCCATTGCAATACCAAAGTCTGTTATTTTAATTTGTCCATCATCTTGAATCATAATATTCTGTGGTTTTAAATCACGATGAACAATATATGAATCATGAGCATGAGCCATACCATCTGTAAGTTGTAACATAATATCTATCGCTTCTGATAATGTTAAACTACCACGTTTTTTAAGTAATTGTTTTAAAGTCTTACCTTCAACATATTCCATTACGATATAATATAGCCCATCATCTTCTCCAACATCATACATAGCGACTATATTAGGATGAGAAAGACTTGAAGCTGATAAGGCTTCACGTTGAAAACGCCTAACAAACTTCTCATCATTTGCTAAATCTCCTCTTAACACTTTAATAGCTACATTTCTATCAAGAATAGTATCATAAGCAAGATAAACATTAGCCATACCACCTTCGCCAATTGATTTAATTATTTCATAACGATCATTAATTTTTTGCCCCTTTGTAACCATTATTCTTCACCTTCTCCTAAAATTAAGTATGCTACTGAAATATTATCAGTTCCACCTCTATTATTAGCTTTCCTAATTAATTTAATTACTTTATCTTCAATATCTCCATCACTATTTAAAGTCTTCTCAATCGCTTCTTCATCAACCATATTAGTAAGACCATCACTAGATAAAAGTATTGCATCTATTTCCATATCACAATCAAAAATATCTATATCTATAGGATCATTCGCTCCCAAAGCTTTCATTAAAACATTCTTCTTAGGATGATCTTTCGCTTCTTCCTTAGTTAATTCCCCAGCAGATACTAATAGATTAACTAATGTATGATCATATGTAACTTTATGAAGTTTTTTATCTTTCATCACAAATCCTGAAGAATCTCCAATATTACCAAATAAAATATAATCTTTAGTAACTATTGCCGTAACAAGTGTAGTTCCCATTCCTTTACTTTCAGGATGAGTTTTCTCATGTCTAAATATACTATCATTTATCTCATTAACACTATCTCTTAAAAAATTAACAGCATCTAACTTACTCATATTATGAAATTTCTCATTAAATTCACGAGATAAATGCGTAATAGCGATAGATGATGCTACTTCTCCTGCAGAATGTCCTCCCATACCATCTGCAATAGCCATCAAAACATCTCCATCACTATTATGTACTATCAATACGCTATCTTCATTATGGTCTCTAACTTTACCTGCATCTGTTAAATAAAAAGATTTCATATTTCCTCCTTCTTACTTCTAAGCTGTCCACAAGCAGCACTAATAGTACCACCAAATTCCCGCCTAATCGTAACTGTAACATTATTTTTCTTTAGTATATCATAAAACTTAGCAATTGTTAAAGGTTTACTTCGTCTATACTGTAAAGCGTCTGTTTCATTATAAGGTATTAAATTAACATATGAGTTTATTCCTTTTAATAAATGTACTAATTCTAAAGCATTTTCTTTACTATCATTAACCCCATCTAACATAATGTATTCAAATGTTACTCGTCTATTAGTCTTCTCTAAATATATCTTAATAGCATTTATCAAATCTTTTAAAGGATATACTTTAGCAATAGGCATAATCTCACATCTTAATTTATCATTAGGTGCATGTAAACTAATAGCAAGATTTACTTGATAAGGGAAATTAGCAAATTCTAATATTTTAGGAACAAGTCCACAAGTAGATACGGTTATATGTCTTGCCCCTATATTAAGACCTTTAGGATGATTAATTATTTTTATAAAGTTACATATATTATCATAATTATCAAAAGGTTCTCCTATTCCCATAATAACAACATGACTAATTCTTAGTTTACTTTCAGCCTCTACTTGAAGTATCTGTTCCACCATTTCTCCAACTTTTAAATTTCTAACTTTCTTACGTCTACCTGATTCACAAAACTTACACCCCATATTACAACCAACTTGACTAGAAATACACAAACTATTACCATAATCATGATTCATTAAAACTGCTTCTATATGTTCACCATCGCTAAGTTTAAATAAATACTTCCTAACATCTTTCGCTTTTTCAACTGCAACTATATCTATATTAGAAATAATAAAATCTTTTTTTAATCTTTCTCTAACTTCTTTCTTTATATTACTAGCATCATCAAAAGAAGTTATTTTTTTATTATAAAACCAAGAAAAAACTTCTGTTGCATAAAACTTTTTATCATTATTTTGTAAAAAGTATTCACTTAACTCTTCTATTGTTAAATCATAAATACTCATAACCCACCTCTACTAACAATTGTACTATATTTTTTAAATAAATACATCAAAAAAATAATAATAAAGCTATCAATTTTGTAATATTTAAAAGAAAGAAACAATTAAGCTTCTTTCTTTAGTTCTTCTAACTCTTCTATACTTAATCCAGTATTTTTAGATACTACTTCTATAGGTATACCATCTTTAAGAAAATTTTTAGAAATTTCTATTTTTTCTGACTTAACACCAGCATCATAACCATCATCATATCCATCAAGTCTTGCTGAATTTATTTCTTTTCTTCTAACTAATTCTACATTATAATCTGTTCTAAACTTATCATCTTCATTTAGTCTTTCTAGCTTATCCACAATATATAACGCCTCCTCATTACCATTTGCAATCTCTCTCATCTCTTCATATGAACTTGCTATCATCAGCGCTGCAAATGTTTCTTCTTCGTTACTTCCATTATATCTTACATTTTTTAGACTTTCAAGATAAATGTTATGTATTTATCAACCACCCTGCACTGAAAGTACAGGGTTTGATGTGAGGACTGGAACTCCTTCTATGCTAAAGCATACTATT
>CALVVD010000059.1 GCA_944363745.1 uncultured Bacilli bacterium
CTACTGATAGTGCTGTTCGTATTACTCATTTACCTACTAAAATAGTTGTAACTTGTCAAAATGAAAGAAGTCAAATTCAAAATAAAGAGACTGCTTTACAAGTCTTAAAAAGCAAATTATATGTATTAGAAGAACAAAAAAAAGAACAAGAACTTGCTGAAGAAAAAGGTATTCAATCAAACATTGACTTTGGTAGTCAAATAAGAAGTTACATTTTACATCCTTATTCTTTAGTTAAAGACCATCGTACAGGTTATGAAACTAGTGATACAAAAAAAGTTCTAGATGGTGAGATTGATGACTTTATTGAAAGTAGTTTAAAAGGAGGACTAAATGAAAGAAGTGATAAAGCATAAAATAAAAATTAAAGAACTAATAGAATTCATTATAGGATGCTTCCTAGTAGCATTAGCTTTCAATCTTTTCATGTCTCCTAATAACCTAGTAGCAGGAGGGATAAGTGGACTTTCTCTAGTATTAAAATACTTCTTTGGCCTTAACCCTTCTATGATTATTTCTATATCAAATGTCTTTTTAATAATATTATCATTTCTATTATTAGGTAAAGATAAAACTAAAATGTCTATCTTAGGTTCAATTCTTTTCCCTGTTTTTGTTAGTATGACAGAACACTTATCTACTTATATTAGTTTTAAAGAAAGTGAAATGATTTTAATTGCCATTTTTGGTGGTGTTTTACAAGGATTAGGGGCAGGACTAATATTTAGAGCAGGTTATTCTACTGGTGGAACCGATATATTAAATATGATAATTTCTAAAATCTTTAAAATAAGTTTAGGTAATAGTATGTTCTTTACCGATGGTACCATTATCTTAATAGGAGCCTTTGTCTTTGGCTTTAATCATTTGATGTACTCTCTTATAATACTTTACTTAATATCTACTTTAACAGATAAAGTAGTCTTAGGAATATCTGATTCTAAAGCTTTTTATATTATTACTAGTAAAGAAAAAGAAGTAAAAGACTTTGTTATAAATGAACTTAAACATGGTGTTACAGAGTTTAATGCTAAAGGTGGTTATAACAGCGAAAACCAAACTGTCTTAATGAGTGTTGTACCTACAAGAGAATATTATAAACTAAAAGAAGGAATTCATAACATTGATAAAAATGCTTTCTTTGTTGCTATGGACTCATATGAAGTAAAAGGTGGTGCTTAAAGTGTTAAAAATAGATAAAACTAAACTATGGTATCGTTATGTAGTTTTAATATTTAGTTTATTTATCTCATCCCTTGTATTTAATCTTTTATTATATCCAACTAACTTAGTAACAGGAGGAATGAATGGAGTAGCTATCATACTAAATCATATTTTTGATATATCTCCATCACTAATTATTTTAATAGGATCAGTTCTTTTATTAGGACTAAGTTATCTATTCTTAGGTTTAGATCAAACAGGAGGTTCTTTAGTAGCAACTCTAGTTTATTCTTTATTTGTATGTTTCACATCATCTCTAGCATGAATGGTTGTTATTGATACTAGTGATTTAATTTTAATTAGTTTATTAGTAGGAATACTTTTAGGTATAACTAATGGTCTTATGTATAAAGTTGGTTTTAGTAATGGTGGTTTAAATATAATTAGTCAGATAATATATAAATATTTTCATATATCTTTAGGAAAAACAACTATGGTAATTAACTTTATAGTTGTCTTGATAGGAGGCTTTTACTTTGGATTTAATATGATGCTGTATGCTTTCATAATTATCTATATTAGCGGCGTTGTAATAGATAAAGTAATATTGGGAATATCAAATAATAAAGCTTTTTATATAACTACAAGTAAAGATAAACAAGTAAGAGATTATCTAATAAACACTTTACATCATACGGTTACGATTTTTGATGTTAAAGGAGGATTTTTACAAAAGAAAAGGAAAGTATTATTAGCAGTAGTACCAACTAGAGAATACTTTAGATTAAAAGAAGGAATAAAAGAAATAGATCCTAAAGCTTTCTTCGTTGTAACAGATGCCTATGAAGTAAAAGGTGGTGAATAAGAGACTCATTAAGAGTTTCTTTTTTTGACATTTTTTCAAGAAAATTTCACATATTTGGCAATAATTACTATATACAGAATGTGTCGAAATATGTTATACTTAACTGTGAATAGGATGATGTTAATGGATTTAATTAGAGTAAAAAATGTAAATAAACAATATAAAAATGGTGTAACCGCTATCTATGACTTAACCCTTAATATAAAGAAGGGGTCTTTTGTCTTTGTTATAGGTGGTTCAGGTTCTGGTAAAAGTACTTTTATCAAGATGCTTTATCGTGAGGAAAAACCAACAAGTGGAGAAATATACGTTGGTGGTATTAATGTTGCTAAGCTAAGAAATAACAAAGTATATAAACTAAGAAGAAAACTTGGAATAGTTTTTCAAGACTATCGTCTTTTACCTAAATTAACTGTTTATGAAAATGTTGCCTTTACTATGGAATCAATTGGTGCGACTAAACAAGAAACAAGAAAAAAAGTTTTAAAAGCTTTAGAACTAGTAGGATTAAAAGCTAAAATTCATAATTATCCTGACCAATTATCAGGAGGAGAACAACAACGTGTCGCTATAGCAAGAGCAATTGTTAATGAACCAAGAATTTTACTTTGTGATGAGCCAACAGGAAACCTTGACCCAGATCGTAGTATGGAAATAGTTAAAGTGCTAGAAGAAATTAATAAAACTTGTGGTACTACTATAATAATGGCTACCCATGATAAAGAAATAGTTAATAAAATGCAAAAAGAAGTAGTCCTTCTAAAAGATGGAAGGCTTATTAAACACCTAGAGAAAGGAGGCTATGAAGAATGAAATTTTTTAGAACGTTAAGAAGAAGTATTAGAGATGCCTTTAAAAGTGTTTTTAGAAATTTCAGTTTATCACTTGCCTCAATTTCTTGTATAACAATAACATTAATTATTGTTGCTATTTCAATCCTTATTACCTTTAATGTTCAAAATTTCACTAGAGAAATGGAAAAAGATTTAACTATTGTTGTTTTTTTAGATAGTGATGCTACTGAAGAAGATGTAGAAACTGTTATGAAAAAATTAGAAAATATGAGCAATGTAGAATCTTTAACTTATCAAAGTAAAACTGCCATTAAAGAAGAAATGAGAAAAGAAAATGAAGTATTTAATGAAGTTATGAGTACTTGGAGTGATGAAGATAATCCCTTAAAAGACACTTTTCAAGTTAAAGTAAAAGATGTAGAGAAAATAGCAGATACTGCTAAAAGAATAGAAAAATTAGATAAAGTTAGTACTGTAAGATATGGAGAAGGAATGGTAGATAACTTAATAATAGCTTTTGAATCAGCTCAAAAAGTATCTTATGGTATGGTAATAGCATTAATACTAGTAACCGTATTTCTAATAATTAATACTATTAAATTAACAATATTCTCAAGAAAAAGAGAAATATCAATAATGAGATTAGTAGGTGCTTCTAACTTTACTATTAAAACTCCATTTATTATAGAAGGAATGGTTTTAGGAATGTTTGGTTCAATTATCCCTATTTTAACAGTATGTTTTGGTTATGTTGCCTTATATAATCATTTCGATGGCTATTTATATAGTAGAATGATCAGCTTAATAGAACCAGAACCATTTATCTATATGGTGTCAGGAATAGTATTAATTATAGGTATAATTGTAGGTATGATAGGATCAGCTTCTGCTGTTAGAAAATACTTAAAAATTTAAAGTGAAAAGAGGTGTTGTACTTGAATAAAAAAATTAGTTCAATAATATTGATAGCATTATTAACGGTATTTGTTATTCCAATTAATACTAATGCTAAAACATTAAGTGATTTAAGAACTGAAGTAGAAGAATTTACTGCTGATTTAGATAGCAAAAACAATCAAATAGCTGCTAATGATGCTGAAGTTAAAAAAATTCAAGAAAATATTGCTAATATTGAAAGTCAAATAAGTGAAATTGAAAGTGAAACTGAAGTATTACAACAAGAAATAGATGAATCAAATATTGAAATAGAAGAAAAAAGTGAACAAAGCAAATCATTGTTTCAATATCTTCAAGTTAGTGAAGGAGAAAATGCTTATCTAGAATATATATTTGGAGCTACAGATGTTACTGATATGGTATATCGTATGGCTATTGTAGAACAACTAACAGAATATAATGATCAAATAATGGATGAACTTTCACAACTAGTTGAAGAGAATGAACAAAGAAAAACAGAACTAGACCAAAAAAATGAAGAATTAGAAAAACTAACTTCTGATTTAGAAGCAGAACAAGCTAAGATTAATGCAGAAACCGCTTCAATCAAAGATGCTATGCCAAGTGTTCAAGAACAAAAAGAAGAAGCTGAAAAACAAATAAAATATTATGAAAGTATAGGCTGTGGAGAGAATGAAGATATTAATTCATGTCAGTTTGCATATGAACAGTCACATACTAATTCATCATCAGGTGGGGGCTATGTACCATCAGCAGCAGGATTTTATAGACCAATGGTAAGTGGTTATGTTACTCAAAATTGGATGAATGCTGGACATTTAGGAATAGATTTATCAAATACTAATAAAACAATAGAAATATATCCTATCGCAACAGGAGTTGTTTTTGCAAAATACTATGATGTATATGGTGCATTAGTATTAAAAATAAGACATAATGTAAATGGACAATATATTTATTCAACTTATGCTCATTTATCAGCTTGGTATGTAAATGTTGGACAAACAGTTACTCCAGATACTGTAATTGGTAGAATGGGTAATACTGGTTATTCATTTGGAGCACATCTCCATCTTGAACTTACAACTTGTGATTGGCATGCAGGAGGTGGATGTAGTTCATATACAGAATATACTCAGAGTACAATCAATCCAAGAAATTATATAGGCTTTCCATCAGGCTTAAGAGTATGGTGGAATGGTAGATAATAGGAGAATATATGATAACACTAGAAGATTTTGATAAATTAGATTTAAGAGTAGGGAAAATAATAGATGCAAGTATTAATAAAGGAGCAAGACATCCTGCATATAAATTAAAAATAGATTTTGGACCTTTAGGAATAAAAAAATCATCTGCACAAATCACAGATTTATATGAACCCAAAGATTTAATAAATAGACAAGTAATTGCAGTTATGAATTTTAAACCAATACATATCTCTGAAGTAACTAGTGAAGTTAGAATATTAGGAGCAGAAACATCTAAAGGAATAGTTCTATTAAATGCTGATGAAGAAGTAGAAAATGGCTCTAAAATATCTTAAATAAAGTTCTAGTAATGTGCTAGAACTTTTCTAATAGATATATTTGTGTTATTCATTATAATAAATGTTTAGGAGATTAAAAATGCAAGTGAAATTAAATGACTATAACAAACAAGATTTCATCAAATTTATACGTGAATGGACATACTTAAATCAAAAAGAATTTGGTAAAAGAATCGGTAAAAGTGAACGCACCATACAAGCTTATGAGTCTGGTGAATACTGTTATAATATTGCCACTTTAGAGAAAATATGTAAAGAATTTGATATTGAAATCATTGCTATTAAAAAAAAGTAAATACTAAAAGTAGAATTATAGTTATTATGTTTACAACTATTATTAAAATAACTATCTTTTTCATAACCTTTCTTTTGGTTATATTATAACAAGGTAAAACAAATAAACAAATTTCTTTGTCAGCATATAATTTAATGATATAATACTTGCGAGGAGTGATACACATGTTTAAATTAGTATCAAAATTTAAGCCAAGTGGAGACCAACCAGAAGCGATAAAAGAGTTAGTTGAAGGAATAAAAGAAGGTAAAAAAGAACAAGTTTTATTAGGCGCGACTGGAACAGGTAAGACTTTTACCATGGCTAACGTTATTAAAGAAGTTAACAAACCAACTTTAATTCTTGCCCACAATAAAACTTTAGCAGGACAACTTTATTCAGAGATGAAAGAGTTATTCCCTGAAAATAATGTGGAATATTTTGTCAGTTACTACGACTATTACCAACCGGAAGCTTATGTCCCAAGTACTGATACTTATATTGAAAAAGACTCATCTATAAATGATGAAATCGATGAACTAAGGCATGCTGCAACTTCTGCCCTATTATCATCAAAAGATACCATCGTTGTTGCTAGTGTCTCTTGTATCTATGGTATTGGAGAAGTAGAAGAGTATAAAAATAAAATGTTAACTCTAAGAGTAGGAGAAGAAATAGAGAGAAATGAAGTTTTAGTAAAACTTGTGGAAATGCAATATGCAAGAAATGATTTAGATTTTCATCGTGGTACTTTTAGAGTAAGAGGAGATGTCTTAGAAA
>CALVVD010000060.1 GCA_944363745.1 uncultured Bacilli bacterium
AAAGTCTCTCTTGAAATATTTAAAGATATATCTTCACTATCAACAATACCTTTAACAAAACTAAAGTAATCAGGTAAAAGGTCAGCATATTTATCCATGATTAGGACACCCTTAGAATATAGTTCAAGTCCTTTCTCATAGTCTTTAGAATAATAATTATATGGAGCATGACTTGGGATAAATAAAAGGGTTGTATAAGAACATCTTCCTTCTACTTCACTACGAATTACTTTTAATGGGGCTTCATAGTCATAGAATTTATCTGTATAGAAAGAATTATAATCTTCATCTTTCACACTACTCTTTTGTTTCTTCCAAATAGGAACCATGCTGTTTAGTGTTTTATCTTCTATCGTTTTCTCTTCCTTATCATCTTTTTTAGTCGTTGTTTCTACTTCCATTTTTATAGGATAAGAGATATAATCAGAATATTTCTTAACTAATCTTTCAAGAGCATAATCTTCTAGATATTCATCATAATTATTATCTTCATTATTCTCTTTTAAATGAAGAATAATCTTAGTACCAGTTTTATCATAGTCACACTCTTCGATAGAATAACCATCAGCACCTCTTGATACCCAACGATAAGCTTTATCACTGTCATAGGCCTTACTAATAACTTCTACTTCATCACTTACCATGAAACTAGAGTAAAATCCTACACCAAACTGACCAATAATAGCGGTTGTTTTATCATCAGACATTTTCTCTTTAAATAACTCAGAACCACTCTTAGCGATAGTACCTAAATTATTTTCTAACTCAACTTCTGTCATACCAATACCATTATCAACAATAGTTAAGGTACGATTATCTTTATCAGGAATAAGTCTAATCTCTAAATCTTTTTTCTTAACTTTAATACTTTTATTAGTAAGTGATTCATAATAAAGTTTATCAATAGCATCACTTGCATTAGAGATTAACTCTCTTAAAAATATCTCTTTATTAGTATAAATAGAATTAATCATTAAATCTAATAACTTTTTAGATTCAGCTTTAAATTGTTTCTTCTTCAAAATTAACACTTTCCTTTCTTATTTACATAATGTAGAATAACACCGTGGTTAGCAATTGTCAATAGCGAGTGCTAAAAAACTATTACTTTTTTGGTAATAGTTCTATATAATTAATAACTTCATCTATTGTTTTATTAAAGTCATCATAATTAGTATTAAACCAAGTAAGATCAAACTGATGATTAAAGAAAGTATATTGTCTTTTAGCATAGTGCCTAGAGTTTTTCTTAATATCATCCTTTACTTCATCTAGAGTTTTCTCATCTTTAAAGTATGGAATAAACTCTTTATAGCCTATCGCAGTATTTAAAGCTTTAGAAGTATTAAACTCATCTTTTAAAGATTCTACTTCTTCTAATAGTCTATTATTAAACATGATATCTACTCTTTTATTGATCTTATCATATAAAGTATTTCTATCAGTAGTTAATCCTATAAAGATAGTATCTTTATATAAAAGGTTATTCCCATTATTAGTAATAGTCTCATTATTTTCAAGTTTATTTAAAAGCCTTACTAATCTTTTTCTATTGTTTACATGAGGTAATTCTTCTATATTATAAGATTTTATTTTATCAATAATCTCTTCATTAGTTAAATCATTATATTCTTTATAAGTTGTTCCTTCAGTAAAATTATAATCATAAAGTGTTGCTTTTAAATATAGACCTGTCCCTCCTACCAAGATAATATTTTTATTTTCTTTTAGAAGTTTATCTATTAAACATCTTGCATCTTTTTGAAAATCATAAACAGAATAGTTCTTATCTAGAGGGACAAAACTTAGTAAATGATGAGGTACTCCTTCCATTTCTTCACTCGTTACTTTAGCAGTACCTATATCTAAATTAACATATACTTGCATAGCATCAAAATTAATAACTTCAGCATTATATTTTTTTGCTAAAGCTATACTTAAAGCAGTTTTACCAACAGCAGTTGGTCCTAATATGGCAATTATCATAATATCACTATCTTTCTATATTATCTTTGTTAAGACAAAATACAGCATATAAAGGAACAGACTTTATATTATTTTTAAAGCCAAAGTTTTTTGAAGATATTCTAATAGCATATTTAGGATTATATAATTTAATATAATTATTTAAACTTCTAGATTTAACATGACTACTTGATTTTACTTCTAAAGGAATAATATCACCTTTTTCTCCTTGTAAGATAAAATCTACTTCACTTTCATAATCACTTTTCCAATAATTTAAATTTAGGTTATTAATTCTTAGAGAAGTTGCGACATAATTTTCTGTTAGCATTCCTATCATTACCTCATTGACTGCTTCTCTATTTTTTATTAAATAAATAGGATACTCACTTAAATTAGTTAATAGTCCTACATCACTCATATATAATTTAAAAGAATCTAACTCTTCATACATTTTAAGAGGAACACCTATTTTTGTCTTAACACATTTATTTACAATACCGGCATTAACTAACCAATTAATTGCATCTCCAAAAATAGAACTAGAACCACCACTTTTAATTAGTTTATATTGAAACTTTTTATTATCTTTAGCAAGCTGTACAGGAATAGAGTCAAACGTCGCTAAAATTTTATTCGCTTCATTTCCATCTTCACAATATTTTGTAATATCATTTTTATAAGACTCTATTATACTTTTTTGATAATCAATAGCATTAATATAAGAATTGCTGTTAATATATTCCTTAACTACTTCTGGCATACCGCCAACTACTAAGTAATCATAATATAAATCAAGGGCTTTCTTATGTTGTACTTCTGGCATTTCTTTATTACTATTAAAATGTTCTTTTATAGAATTTAATAATAAAGAATTATCTGTATTAATTAAAAACTCATCAAAAGACATAGGATAAATTGTTAGAAAATCAACTTTACCCACTGGAAAAGAAAAATCTTTTTTATTTATATGAACACCAAGCAAGGAACCTGCTCCTATTACATAATATTCACTTGCTTCCTCACAGAAATATTTTAAGGAAGTTAAAGCTCTTGTATTTTTTTGTATCTCATCAAAGAATATCAAAGTATTATCTTTGTCTATTTTTTTATTAAAGACAATCTCTAAATTTTTAATAATATAATCTGGTTCAATATTCTCATCAATAATATTACTAACTATGTTATTAGTCTCAAAATTAACATAAATAATATCTTTAAAATATTTATTACCAAACTCTTTTACTAAATATGTCTTACCTACTTGTCTTGCTCCATATAAAAGTAAAGGCTTTCTATTTTTTTTATTTTTCCAATCAATAAGACTTTGCATAGCATTTCTTTCCATATTATCACCTTCTTTAGCAAGATTATACAATATAACTCCAAAAAAATCAAATATTTTAGTGTTTTTTTGGAGTTATAGTTAATTCATCGCTCTTTTAAAGAGTCTTTCTAAATCATAATTGCTATATGTAATAATAGTTGGTCTACCATGAGGACAAGTAAAAGGATTATCAGTTCGTCTTAAGTTATCTAAAAGGATTTTAGCAGTATCTAAATCTAAATAATCATTCGCTTTTATACTCATTTTACAAGCCATAGTAGCAGCCGTTCTATAGATGAATTTCTCTTTATCAAATTCACCTTTTTCTAGGGTGATAGCAATTATCTTTTCAATGGCTTCCCTCTCATATCCTTCAAAGAACCATGTAGGATGACTTCTAACAATAAAAGTATTATCTCCAAACTCTTCTAAAATAATACCAATACTCTTTAAAATATCCATATGTTCTTTAATTCTAATAAACTCATCTTTAGGATATTCTAATCTAATAGGTACTAATAAATCTATAACTTTATAATCATCTTTTAATAAGGCATTTAATACTTTTTCATAATTAATACGTTCTGCCGCTGCATGTTGGTCTATTATATACATACCACTAGCATTTTCGGCAATTATATAAGTCTTATGAACGATACCTACAGGTATCATTTCTTTAATACGGTATTCATTTTTTTCCTCTTTTTCATCATCAACTACTTCTTCTGTTTTAGTACCAGTTATCTTATTATCATTATCAAAATCAAAAGATAATTCTTCTTTCTTTATAATTGGTTCTTTATCATCAGGTTTATCTTCTAATTCGTAATTAACTATATTATTATTAAAAGAATCTTCTACTTCATAAATCGTATTTAAATCTCTAATATTAGCATGAGGTACTAGTAATATCTCTTTTAATTTAGAACTAATTACTTTCGTAATTAATTCTTTTAGACTATCTAATTTAGAGAATTTTATATCCATCTTTTGCGGATGTATATTAATATCTATTAGAATCGGGTCGACATCTATATTTAAAACTATCATCGGAAATTTATCTTTAGGAATATATGTATGATAACAATCTATTAGACATCTATTTAGATCTATATTTTTTATTACTCTTCCATTTACTAAAGTAGTAATAACATTACGAGATGTCTTGGCTATTTCTGGATATCCAATATAACCCGATATTATATAATCATCATTTTCACCACTTATCTCTATCATTTTCTTAGCAACATCTATGCCATAGACAGCATAGATTACTTTTAATAAATTACCATCTCCACTTGTATTTAATAACTCTTTCTCATTATTAGTTAAAACAAATCTAATAGATGGATATGATAAAGCCATTTTATTAACATATTCTATTATTAGAGCAAGTTCAGTATAAAGATTCTTTAAATACTTTAATCTTACAGGAGTATTATAGAATAAATCTCTTACTTCAATAGTAGTACCAACACTTAAATCACTATTTTCTACACTTTCTATTACACCACCATCTAAAGAAATACTTGTTCCTATACCATCTTTACTAGTTTGTAAAAAAATGTGAGATACTGAAGCGATAGATGGTAGGGCTTCTCCTCTAAAGCCTAATGTTTCGATATTAAATAAATCATCTAAGTTTTTTAATTTACTAGTGGCATGACGAGAAAATGCCAACATAGCATCCTCTTTATTCATACCTATACCGTTATCACTTACAACTATTTTCTTAGTACCAGAGTCTATTAAATTAATCTTAATCTCTGTAGACTCAGCATCAATAGAATTTTCTACTAATTCTTTAACAACATTTAAACATCTTTCTACTACTTCTCCTGCTGCTATTTTATTAGCAAGTATTTCATCCATTACTTTAATAGTAGCCATTATTCTACCTCACATGAAGAATCTTTAGTAAGTGTTTTATCAAAAGTTGTAATACTGCAATCAGGAGAAGTATAATTACCACATTTAAGACAAGCTTTATATTCTATATCCATATTACCACTAGTACTATCATTTTTTCTTGTAACAATAGCATAACTTTCTAAATTACAAGTAGCACCATCTACTTTAGGATCTTCTAAAGATTTAATATAACCTTCACAGATTAATTTAGAGGCATCTATTCTATAAGTATCTCCTACATTTGGAATAGAACCTGTATGATCGATTAAATAATTAGTAGCACCTGTAGAGATGTTTTTTTCATAATCTTCATATAAAGCATCATTAGTTTGTCTAATATATTGTGATACTCCTACATATGCAAGTGTCATAAGTATACCTAAAATTATTATAACAGCAAGAACTTCTAGTAATGTAAAGCCTTTTTTATTTTTCATTTTCTCTATCCTCCTCATGTAGTACTTGATAAAGGTTGTTAGCAACGACATCTCCTACTACTTCACTTAATTCTATTATACTAGCTTCTCTCATTTTTTTCATAGAGCCAAATCTTTTTAATAATTCTTTACGTCTTTTTTCTCCTATTCCTGGAACTAAATCTAAATAACTTGATAGGAGTCCTTTACTTTTAATATTACGATGATAAGTAATGGCAAAGCGATGAACTTCTTCTTGTATTTTAGATAAGTAAAGAAATAAATTACTATCACTTTTAATATCTAATATTTTATAATTGCTGTCTATTACTGTATTAGTACGATGATGACTATCTTTTTTAAGTCCAATAATAGGTATAGATAGATTAAGGGATGATATTATTTCTTTAGCAACAGCAACTTGAGTTTCTCCTCCATCCATAACAATTAAATCAGGAAGAACTTCTTCATCCATAATAGCACGATAATATCTTCGATATAATACTTCTCTCATCGCACTTAAATCGTCTTTAACGTCAGTACTTATTTTATATTTACGATAATCATTTTTTAAGGGTTCAAAATCACGAAATACAACCATTGCCCCTACATAGTATGTCCCAAATAAATGAGAGTTATCAAAACTTTCCATACGAGATACACTATTTACTTTTAAAAGTGTTTTAAGTTTATTTAAAGCTTCTATTTTTT
>CALVVD010000061.1 GCA_944363745.1 uncultured Bacilli bacterium
CCTAACATATCCATCTCATATAAACCAGTCATATAATAAGGACTATTAACTAATCTTTCTGTACTTAACATCAAATGTCCATTATCAAGTCTATTAACCTCCCAAATAGAATTAATAGTTAAATACCATCTTACATCACCATTTACATCATATGCACAAGTATAACCATCACTAGATGGTGTAAAGAAATATAAATCATCACTTAACTCATCTTTATTTGCATCAACAGAAGTAGGTAAAATAAAATCATCTGGTAAAGCCTCAGTTGTAATTGTAAATTTTTTACTTACATCACCATATTCTACAACTACTGTATTATCTCTATCAGGATAAAGTCCATATATAGGTAAATAATGTTCAGTTCCTTCATCAAAAGTATATTCATAAGTACTAAGTTCATCATCACCTTCTATAGTAACTTTTGGACTAACGGACGTCTCAGTCTTAAAGATAATTAATGCTGTTAAAGGTGAAATCTCATAAGGATTAACTATTACATCAGCATTATCAATATCTTTCAACTCTGTAGGAAAGTCCTCCTCTAATTTACTTTCCTTTTCAATTAAACTACTAACAACTTTCACCTCTTTATTATTAGTACTTAAATTATTAAAAACAAGTAAGCAACCAACAACAAGTATTAAAAGAATAACTATAACTATTATAACAATTTTCTTTTTTCTCATAACATTCCCTCCATATCTTCATTTTACTTTAAAAAAACTTCAGAGTAAATAAAAAGAGGGTTGAAAAAACTCAACTATTAGTTGAGTCAAAACAATTATCATCAAAACTTAAAGGAACTTCATAAGTAATAGTCTTATCATCAAGACTAGTAGCATTTATCTCTAATACTAACCGGTTATTTTTAAATATCTTACAACTACTAGCATAATCATCCACTGTAAAATCAATACTATTAAGTAAACCAGAAAGAGTATCTACATCACTATTTTCACTTTCACAACTACTAATCTTTGTTTTAGCATCTCCATTAACATCATAAAGATTACAACTTAAACTTTTATATTCAGTATCATCATCACTATTATTATAATTAATACTAGATATATAAATAGATGATTTATCAGGAGAAAAAGCTAAAACACCACTAACATCAAAATCATTGGAATCAGTTTCTAATACTTTAAACTCATAAGTTTCTTTATGAACGACAAAAAACACGAAAATACCAACCACACAAATAACTAAAACTGTTATAGGAATAAATATTTTCTTATTTAATTTCTTTTTATCTTTAACACTTCCCTCTAACAATTCATCTATATTAACATTAAATAACTCACTAATAGTTTTAAGGATAGCAATATCAGGAATACTCTTACCATTTTCCCATTTACTAACCGCCTGATAAGTAACTCCTAACTTTTTAGCAAGTTCATCTTGTGTTAAGTTATTATTTTTTCTAAGTTTCTTTATAAATTTACCAATTTTCTCTTGATCCATTAGCATCCTCCTAACTTCTAATAACAATACCATCTAAATTACATATATAAGCATTAGGCATACCATAAAGATAATAGCACTACCTCATATTAGCAAAGAAATCATTGTTCTTTATTCATAAACAAAACCTCTAACCATTTTGATTTTTACTAAACATTTCTTTTTTATAATACAAAGTTCTGAGCTTATCTAACCCTAACTCATCATACTTTATATTAAATCCATATAAATTTAAATCGTCAAGTAATTTTTTTCTTTGTTCTTCCAAAGGTAAATCATAATATAACGGATTATCATAATAAACCAGCAAGCCGATATCTTTAATTTCTTGTAATTGTATCTTACTACTCATACCATCTTTCACATAATGATAATCTTTCTTTTTAGCATCAAAAATTCTTTTATATCCATATTTTAATAAACTATCTTCAAAATTATCTAAGTCATAAGAAGATATCTCTTTAATATCAATATCATCTAAAAGTTTATTTTGAACTACAAATTTACTATCATTACAACTTCTTAGTCTAATACAAGAATTTTTAATTTCATTCTCACTCATACCATCAAAATTTTTATTAGTATAGTATATATCGTATGTATCAACAGTAAAATCATTTTTAAATCCATATTGTTTCAACATATTATCATAATATTTTAAATCTTTATTTAATTTAATACCAACTTCTACTATCACATACACACCTTCTCTAAAATACTTTATCAATATTAACTAACTTTTTATCATCAAACTCTAATTTAAAAGTAGTACAATTAAATACATTATCTTCTAATATAATTTTACCATTAAACATCACATATTTATCTACTAAATTAACATTACACCATCGCTTTAATAACCAAAGAATTGCACTACCGTGCGAAACAATAACAACTCTTTTATCTTTATATTTATCTATAACATCAATTAAAGCCTTATATACTCTTTCTCTTACTTCTTTTTGGCTCTCCCCATCTCCTAATTTATAATTCTCATCATTATTTTGTCTTAAACCGAAACCACTAGGTAACTCATCCCAAGAATTAATCCCAAACTTTCTTTCTCCAAAAGCTGAATTAACTATTAAGGTTACATTATTAGCATTAGATATATATTTAGCAGTTGCCATCGCTCTTACATAATTACTAGAAATAACAACATCTATATTTTGAAGTTCCTCCTCTTTACTTACATTAGATGCTAACTCTTCTCCTTCAATAGATAAAGGCATCTTTTCATTTTGTAACTGCAAACTTTCATTATTATAATCATTATTTATATCTTTTAAAACCATAGAATGTCTCATTAAATAAATAGTCGTCATTAAACATCACTGCTTTCTTCCTCACTTACTATTATAACACAGAATCACCAAACCATTAAAACTAAGTTTTTCTTGCTTTTTTGCAACTTTCATGATATAATATAGCCAACTTAAGAAAAAGGGGGATAAAATATGGAAACTATTAATAATAGTTACAGAAACTATTTAAAGGAATTATTAAAAGAATATGTGGGTGAGCTTAAAAGAAATTATAATGCTACTATTGATACTAAAGCATTAGATTATCTTGCCGACAAACTTACTATAGAAGCATCAAAAGAAAGTAATCCTAAATTATTAACAACAGTAGAAAATAATATTACCAAAATATTTATGAATGGTAAACTAATTATATCATCAGAAAGTGTTGATAATGGTCTTTATGAAAACTGTTTTAATATCTCAACTAAAAAATATACTGAAGAGAAACAAGTATTATTAGTACAAACTGATGAATATAGTTATATTTTAAGTAATAATGGACTATTTAAGTATGGAAAAGATAGTAATGTATACAACTATTATACATTTAAAAATAATGGAGAAATAGAAAGGAAAATAAAAGTAGACCATAATACAGGATTATTAATATCTAAAAACGAAGTATGGAGATTCAATACAGAAAAAGAAAGGAAATACTTAGAGGATGTTTATAAAATAAATTACCAAGATGAAGAATCTTTTAATAAGTTAATAAATCTAAGAAGAATATCTACTAATCTTGATATTACTCCTAAAGCCTATGAAAGTGTAATGTATACTCTTTCTGATAAAGGTAAAATAAGAAGACACAATGAAGACAGTGTAACTGCTATTTCTCATCCTAAAGATAATTCTGTTAAACTACTAGCAGTTGCAGATGGTATGAGTGGATATGGTAATGGAAAAGAAGCATCTAGTTATACAATAGAAGAACTAGAAAAGTGGTTTAATAAACTAAGCTATGAAGAAATTAGCAATTCATTTAGTTTACAATTTGGGTTATATAAAGCAATAGAAAAAATAAATAAAGATTTATATAATAGATATGGAGAAATTGGAACTACTTTAACTTGTGCAGTAGTAACTCATGATAAAACCATTGTTATTAGTATTGGTGATTCAAGATGTTACATTATGAAAGATACTAACATAAAACAAATTACTAGTGATGATACAAAAATATATGAAGATTATATAAATGGTATAATATCAAAAAATGATTTAAGATTTTATCAATATAATGTTCTTGACGAGTCATTAGGTTTGCATCATAAGTTATCATCTTGGAAAGCAAAACCAAAATTGTTTGACAATGATAAATATGATAAATTATTACTATTTACAGATGGTGTAACTGACTGTTTATCAGATGATAAAATTAAATTAATCGCAAATACATCTAAAAAAGAAGAAATACTTGAAAAAATAATAAATGAAGCAGTTAATGTAGAACAAGAAATTCCAAAAGTTCTTAGTATACCTAAAAGTTCTAGAACTTATCCAATACCAGGGCAAGATAATGCTACAGGAGCAATACTAATAAAGAGATAAATGCAACAACATCTATCTCTTTTTACTTAACTTCTAACTCTATAGGACAGTGATCACTTCCAAACACATCACTGTCAATTTTCATATCCTTTACATTATTTATAAATCTATTTGACACTAGAAAATAGTCAATTCTCCAACCTATATTTTTCTCTCTTGCTCTACCCATATAACTCCACCAAGTATAAGCATCTGTTTTATCTTTATATAAATAACGGTAAACATCAGTAAAGCCTCCATCTAATAGTCTTGTAAAAGCATCACGTTCTTCAATAGTAAAACCAGCATTACCAACATTACCTTTAGGATTAGCAAGGTCTATTTCCTTATGAGCAACATTAAAATCTCCACAAACAATAACAGGTTTCTTCTTATCAAGACTCTGTAAATATTTAAGGAAGTCTTTTTCCCAAGTCATTCGATAATCAAGCCTTGACAAGTCTCTCTTTACATTAGGAACATATACACAAACTAAGAAAAAGTCATCATATTCAAGTGTTATAACTCTCCCTTCATGGTCATGAATATCAACATCAATTCCATAAGCCACATCAAGAGGTTTAACTCTAGAATAAACAGCCACCCCAGAATAACCTTTCTTATCGGCTGTATTTAAATAAAAGTTATACCCTTCCGGTCTAAATGGAATCTCACTTTCAATTGCTTTTACTTCCTGTAGGCAATAAACATCAGCATTAGACTCTTTAAAGAAGTCTTCAAAGCCTTTCTTTAAACACGCTCTAAAACCTGCTACATTAAAAGATACTATCTTCATAAGACCCCTACTTACTATTCAATGCTTGTAAAGCAGTTATAGCAACAACACCTACTATATCATTAGCATTACATCCACGTGACAAATCATTAACAGGTTTAGCAAGGCCTTGGGTAACAGGTCCATATGCTTTAGCATGAGCAAGACGCTCTGTAATTTTATAACCAATGTTTCCTGCATCTAAATCTGGAAATATCAAGACATTGGCCTTACCTGCTACTTTACTATTAGGAGCTTTACTCTTAGCAACCTCTGGAACAACAGCAGCATCAAATTGTAACTCTCCATCTAAATTAATATCAGGATACTCTTTCTTAGCCATCTCAACTGCCTTTACTACTTTATCAACATCAGCACATTTAGAAGAGCCAAAAGTAGAATGAGATAAAAAGGCAACTACAGGCTCCTCTTCTACCAATAATTTAAATGTTTTAGCACTCTCTTTTCCAATCTCTACTAACTCTTCACTACTAGGATTTTGAATCATTCCACAATCAGAATAAACAAATACTCCATTAGAACCATATTCACAATTAGGAACAACCATTAAAAAGAAAGCAGAAGCAACTTTTGTATCTTTACTAGTCTTAATTATTTGTAAAGCTGGTCTTAATGTATCAGCACTACTGTGACATGCTCCAGATACAACACCATCAGCATAGCCATCTTTAACTAACATATTAGCAAAATAAACATAATCATTTAAAATAGTATTCTTAGCAGCATCTAAACTAATACCTTTATGTTTTCTAAGTTCATAATAATCATTAATTAACTTTTCACTATCACTAAAAGTATCTGGATTAATAATAGTAACACCATTAATATCAATATTATTATCTTTAGCAAGTCTTTCTATCTCACTTTCATTACCTACTAAAATAATATCAGCGAA
>CALVVD010000062.1 GCA_944363745.1 uncultured Bacilli bacterium
GAAAAAATGAAAGACTTGGTGTAAGAGTGCGGGAAATAACAAGGGATGAGTTACCTATATTTAAAGATATTATGCAACATACAGGTGAACGTAGAGAATTTATTGATAGACCTTTATCATATTATGAGAATATGTGGGATAGTTTACATGATGATGGTATTTTAAAAATCTTAATTGCCGAGATTGACTTTGATGAAGAGATAGAGAATACGAAAAAAGAGATAGAAGCTTTAGAGGAATCTATTAAAAAAAGAAAAAAACAATATGAAGATAAAAGTAAGCCTATGAATGAGAAGAAATATCATAGTAAACAAGAATTTGAGAAAAGTGAAATTAAGAGACTACAAAAGAATATTGAAAAGACTAAAGATATGAAAGATGAGTATGGTAAAAAGCCAATACTTGGAGGAATTTTATTCTTAATTTATGGCAAGGAAGTATTATCACTTTATGGAGGTTCTAAAGCTGAACTTATGAGTTTTCAATCTGCTTATACTCTTCACTTTGCAGGGGTTAAGTATGCTATAGAACATGGCTATGACACATATAACTTCTATGGTATCACAGGTGACTTTAGTGAAAGTAATCCTTTACTTGGACTTTATCTATTTAAGAAGAGTTTTGGTGGTCAGGTAGTAGAATTAATTGGGGAATTTGACCTTATTATTAGTCCTTTCTGGTATCATGCTTATAAGATTAGTTATGCTCTTTATCATAAACTTAAAAATATTAAAAGATGACTGTGTTTTAGGTCATCTTTTTGTTTGGCAAATTGTTAAAATAATAAATATTATTGATGTTATTAAATATATTATTAATAAAATAATAGATACGTAGAAACAAATGGTGTTAGTAAGAAATGATAGAAAGTAGAAAATATAACTAAAAAATGCTAAAGCTATTAAAATTATAATTTTTGTAATTATTTTTCTAGTATTTAAATCATTCTTTTTTCTATAACTATTAAAAAGCATTATAGACATAACAAGAAAAATGATAATAGAACTATAAATAATTAATGGAAAGTATAAAAATAACATAAATAATAAAACATTAAAATCCATAAGTAACCTATTTTAAATCAAACTTTATTTTACCTTTACCATTAGATGAAGTAATTATAGCGATAGCACCATTTATAATAGTCATTCTAGGAGAAACATGGCCTATATCAGCATTAATAATTATAGGTATATTTAAATTTTTTAAGGCTTCTTTTATTGTCTCTTCATAAGAAATATCATAGTAACTATTATAAATAAAACTTCTACCAAAAATAATTCCTTTAGTATATTTAAAATAATCATTATCTTTTAGTTTCCAAAGTGTTCTTGCTATAACTTCTCCTGTTAATTCACAAATATCTAAATACCAAATAATACCATCATCTTTATACTTTTCTATAAAATCTTTAGTTTTATCAAATCTTGTACCAAACAAATCGGCAATTATATCAAGACATCCTCCTATTATTCTACCTTTTATGTTAATAGCATCTTCATTGTTTAAGTTTCTCCAATAGACTTTTTCAGTAAGTTCATATGGTTCTTTTCCTGTTATATAATCTTTAAATCCTTTTTCATATTTAGAAAAACTTGTTTGTTCTATGATATTACCCTTTAATATTTCTAAATTATTCTCTAATGATTCATGCCAAGGCTCCATTCCAAAGCATCCAAAATTATCAGCATAGATAGTGGCGATATCTAAGTTAGTTGTAATTGTAAATAATAGTCCTGTTGGGTCAGAATTTCCTTGTAACCATTTAGGATTATCTTTAATAACATTAAAGTTTAACTCACTTAGCATTTCGACTAAAAAGTCTCCGCCACTTGCGCATATAATTGCTTTAACATCTTTATCTTCATAAAGTTCTTCTAGTTCTCTTGCTCTTTCTTTACTAGTACTACTTCTGCCTTTGATACTACATCTAACATTAGGTGTTTCTTTTATATTGAAGCCACGACTATTAAAGTTTTTAATAGCATTATCTAATCTTTTAAGTTTAACTTCATCAGTAATTCCATCTGAAGGTGCAGTTACACCGATAGTATCTTTTTCTTTTAGAAATTCTGGATAAATCATAAGTCCTCCTCTTTCCATGGCATTATTGTTAACTTAGGCCAGTTCTTTTTCCATTTATTTACTTTTCTTATATAATCCTCTTCTGTAAAGTCTATTTTTACTGGTCTTATTATCATATTAAATAAATCATTAAGGCCATAGGGAGCATCTACTATTAAGTTATTATCTTCTAGTCTTACTCCAATACATGTTATAGTTGTTCCCCATCTTGCAATAGCATCTTCTAAACTTGTATATGGTTTTCTACTAGCATTATATTTTTTATTGTACCAAAGATGAACTCTCGCTTCATTTTTTATATCAATATCTATATCTAAGTCTTTTAAAATGTTTTTAACATATTTAATAACTATATCTTCTTTTTCATAAGAAGTATCTTCATCATAATAAACAATATCATAATCATTTATATTTGCATCTATTCTAAAACCATGAAGATAGTTAAAGACTGTTTGATTGATACATCCTGCTCCTACATAATAGTTTTTTAAATTAGATTTTTCTAAACGTTTTAATACTTCTTTTAAAGTTTCATTTTTATATAGTATTTCTTCTAATTCCTTTAATTGTTCATTTAAATTTTTACTTTCCATAGTACTCCTTAATGTCTTATCTTATGAATTAATTTTATTAAGTAATAGATAGGTGATGTCTTTATTTCGAATTCACCAATTAACTCTTCTATATAGCCATTGAAACCTGTTTTAAATTCATAGATACCATAGTCTTTATCATTTTTATCATCAAAAGTATTAGGTATTCCATAAAAATTATATCTATCATAACCATTATCAATAGCATATTTAATCATTTCCCACTGAATTAAGTACTGTGAATTATAAGATAAGAATTCTTCATAGTTACCACTAGATAGATATATTACTTCTCTCTTAGTCATTATAAACATAGAACCTGATAAAGTGATAACATCTCCATACTTTTCTCTTTCTTCTTTGGCAAGATTTATCTTTTTATCAAGACCATTAATAGTCTCATCTAAAGCTTTTCTTTTACCATCATTATTTTTATTATCACTTAGTTTATTTTTCTTATCTATATTAGATTTCTTCTCTTTCTCTAACATTTTAATATATTTAGATAAATCTAGTTTAGTAACTAAATATTTTATTTCATTTTTCTTACTAAATAAATCATACATATTTTGATAATAGTTTATATTTCTAATATCAAAGCCTTTTCTTGAACCTGTACTTTGCATTATTTTATAAAATTCATCTAAGTCATCTTTTGTTAACTCTACTATCTCTACACCATTTTTAATATTTTTTCTAATCAAGTTTCTAGTATGAGGTTTCATATTTTTCATTATCTCATCTTCTGTTTTATCTTTGGTGTCTAGAGCATACATATAGGTTACTTGTTCTCTATCATCATAGGGAACACTAGTAAATCCTGCCTTAAGAATTGTATTTACAATATTTGTATTATCATAACCGTCTTTAATTATTTCTCCTTTACCATTACGTTCTTTGTAAGGTACATAAGGGTCTATTCTTAGAACGTAACCATTATGTTTTTTGACGAAATCTGTTAGTAGTTTTAAAAATGTTGATAGCGTCTTTTCATCAGTATAGTCTACTAAAGGTCCTCGTGGGGCATAAAATTCATACTTATTAAAGTGTCTTTTCTTACCTACTAGAAGGGTCGCTCCAACTAGTTTGTCATTATCATATAGTCCTAAGTAGTAAGATGTCCAACCATTTAATTCTCTTAGTTTACCTACTTCTTCTGTTTGCATAAAAGTCCTGTAGGGACTCTTTTTTGCATAGCTTTCAAATGTCTTTACATCTATTTCTTTTAAAGTCATTTTAATTCCTCCTAAATTTACTAGTTATCTTATTTATTATTGTGCTCCCAAATACTTCTTCTATTAAATTAAATTTATGAGATACAAAGAAATATACTACTATACCAACAATGGCATAAATGGCGATAATTGGAATATTTAATAATCTTGATGAGGTGTAGATTGGTATGAATAGTTTTAATACGAAAAGTACTGCTAGCATAGCGATATCTGCTAATATTATTTTACCTAATAGTTTTACTGTTGGCATGTAACTTACACCACATTTTCTTCTTAGGAAGATTAAGCATAAAACTATACCTACGGCATAACCTAATATCGTTGCAGTTATAGAACCATAAACAGGAACAAAGCCTAAATTATGGAAAAGATTAATAAGAGGAACATTTAAAACAAATTTAATTACTACTCCTACTACTAAAGATATTAAAACTTCTTTATAATATTTTAAGACTTGGACAATTGATACTAAGGCTGTATAAGTTGAGATTGTTAAAGCGACAAAGACAAAGTATCTAATTATAATGGCACCATATTCACTATTGTTACCATAGAATACTTCCCAAACTGGGTCTGCTAAAAATGATAGGCCTAATGTCATTGGAACTGATATGAATAGTAATACTTGTAAAGTTTGATTTATTTTATGATGAATATCTTTTTTATCTTTTTTTACCGAAGCGGATGTAAGGTTTGGAATTAAACTTACAATGATACCAGTTGAGATAGAAACAATAATCATATTTATCTTATTACCCCAAGTAGAGATTACACTCATAATGTTTTCAGCTTGGGCAGTTGTATAACCGATATCATTTACCATAGTCTTGACAATAGTTGTCATGTCAATAAAGTCATAACATGATTTAAAGACGTCAATCATAATAAAAGGTAGGGCATACCAAAATATTTTTATTAATATTTCTTTGGTTTTAATTACAGGTTCATCAACATCAAGAGCTTTCTCGTGTAATTGCTTTTTGTTATTTCTAACTTTATCTAACAAGTAGAAATAAGCGACTATGGCACCAGCGGTCGCACCAAATACAGCGATACCTACTCCTGTTTGTAAAGACAAGTGAAAAACATTGATAGCAAGGAAACTACCTGCTACTATTACTATTACTCTTGCAAATTGTTCCATTACTTGACTAATTGATGGTGGTGTTATAAATTTATGTCCTTCTAAATAACCTCTATAAATACTTAGAGTTGGTACAATAAGGATAGCGGTAGCGATTACTCTTACTACCATGGTTACATCTGATAAGGTATTACCACCTTCTAGGTCTCCAAGAATAGCTTTGGCAATTGATGGAGCGAAGATGAAAAGAATGATAAAGATAGTAAAGCCCATGATAATAGCAAGTCTTCTACCTAGTTTAAAGGCTTTTTCTTTAGCATTATAGTAACCTAGGGTTTGATATTCACTAATTATTTTGCTAATTGCATTAGGAATACCGGCACAACTTAAAGATTGAAATAAATTATAGATTGTATAGGCATAACCATATAAGGCTCCACCTTGTCCTCCTATAATTGCATAAAATGGTATTACATAAAGCATACCTAGTATTTTACTACCTACTATTCCAAGGGTTGCGATAAAAGCTCCATTTAAAAAGGAGTTTTGTTTTAATTCTTTATTTTTCTTTGTCTTTGTTTTTGCCATTTTACGTCCTCCGATTTCTTTAAATATAATACCATATTATTGAAAAGTTTTAAAGTAACTTGTATAATTAAAGAAGATTGAGGTGATTTAATGGAACTTAGAGAATTAACAAAAAGAGAGTTTGATGGTTATGCTCTTAATCACCCCTTAGGTAGTTTTCAACAAACAAGTTCTTGGGGGAGATTTATGGAAGGAGATAAATTTCATGCTTATTATGTAGGAGGAGTTGTTAAAGAGAAAATTGTGGGAGCAAGTTTACTTCTTTCTTATGAGAGAAAAAAAGATGAGCGAATTTTCTATGCACCACGTGGTTTTTTAATTGATTATACCGAAGTTTGACAGTTTGAGTATTTGATAATCTTAAAACACCCCTTATAGTATAAGGCTTTTTTTATGTCAAATTTT
>CALVVD010000063.1 GCA_944363745.1 uncultured Bacilli bacterium
AATTAATTTTAACAAATTTTTATTATTGTTGCAAATGCAACAATAAGTTTTTTCTTTTTTAGAGTAGAATAGCTTTTGTAGGATAGGAGAGGTAGTAAGATGAAGAAAGACATAATGATTGTAAAAAGCAATGGAAACTTAGAAAAATTAGATTTAGAAAAAGTTAGGGAAGATGTTATAAACAGTGCCGAGAGAGTTATGGTGGATTTAACTGATGAGGCTATGGAAGAGATAATTAATAAATTAGTGAAACTTTTAAGTACACAGACAAGTAATCCTACTGTAGAACAGTTACATAGCCTTTTAGAAGTAGCACTTGAAGATGTTAATCCTTTGGTTGCAAAGAGTTATAGAGAATATCGTGATTATAAAAAAGATTTAGATCAAATATTAAGTAAAGTTTATAAGAAAGCACAGTATATTACTAGTGTAGGTGATAAAGACTGTTCTAATACTGATAGTACTTTAGTTACTTTTCAACGTTGTTTAATCTATAATAGTCTTAATAAAGAACTATATAAGAAGTTTTTCTTAACTCCTTCAGAAATAGAAGCTTGTAAAGATGGTTATATTTATATTCATGATATGAGTGCAAGACTTGATACGATGAATTGTTGTTTGTTTGATATTGGTAATGTCTTAAAAGATGGTTTTGAGATGAGTAATATTTGGTATACAGAACCTAAAACTTTACAGACGGCTTTTAATGTAATAGGGGATGTTACTATTAATACAACGGCTATGCAGTATGGAGGATTTACTTTACCTGAGATTGATAGTGTCTTAAAGAAGTATGCTAAGAAAAGTTATGAAATGTACTATAAAGAGTATTTAAGTATTAAGGGAAAAGAGTATACAGAAGAAGCGGAAGATTACGCCTTTAAGAAAACAGTTCGTGAGTGTGAACAAGGTTATCAAGGACTTGAATATAAATTAAATACTGTTTCATCTAGTAGAGGTGATTATCCTTTTGTTACTCTTACTTTTGGAGTAGATCCTGATAAGTTTGCAGTTATGATTACTAAGACTATATTAGATGTTCATAGAAGAGGACAAGGTAAGAAAGGATTTAAAAGACCGACTGTATTTCCTAAGTTAGTATTTTTATACGATAAGAAAATGCATGGGGAAGGTGGAGCTTTAAGAGATAGTTTTCTTACGGCGATTAAATGTAGTGAAAAGACAATGTATCCTGATTATTTATCTTTAAGTGGTGAAGGTTATGTTCCAGAGATGTATAAAAAATATAAAAGAATTGTTAGTCCAATGGGATGTCGTGCCTTTTTATCTCCTTGGTATGAAAAAGGGGGAATGGAGCCTGCTGATAAAAATGATAAACCTGTCTTTGTTGGTAGATTTAATATAGGGGCAATATCACTACATTTACCTATGATACTTGCTAAAGCAAGAGAAGAACAGAAAGACTTTTATGAAGTACTTGATTATTACTTAGAGATGATACGTAAAATACATATTAGAACTTATCGATATCTTGCTAAAAGGAAAGCTTCTACTAATCCTTTGGCATACTGTCAAGGGGGCTTTTATGGAGGTAATTTAAAGCCTGAAGAGTCAATTGAACCTATATTAAAGTCATCAACTGCATCTTTTGGTATTACGGCTTTAAATGAGTTACAAGTTCTATATAATGGTAAGAGTATTGTTGAAGATGGACAGTTTGCACTTGATGTCATGAAATATATTAATAAGAAGACTACAGAATTTAAAAAAGAAGATAATATTCTTTATGCTATATATGGAACACCAGCGGAAAGTTTATGTGGCTTACAGATAAAACAATTCCGTAAAAAATATGGAGTTATTCCTGGAGTTAGTTCAAGAGAATACGTCTCTAACAGCTTCCATTGTGGTGTTTGGGAAGATATTAATGGAATAGAAAAACAAGACTTGGAAGATAGATTTTGGGAATTATTTAAAGGTGGTAGAATACAGTATGTTCGTTATAATTTAAGTTATAATACTAAGGCGATGATTACTTATGTAGAAAGAGCGATGGATAAAGGTTTTTATGAAGGGGTTAATTTATCACTCGCATATTGTAATAATTGTGGACACGAAGAGTTAGATATGGATGTTTGTCCTAAGTGTGGAAGTAGTGATTTAACAAAGATAGATAGAATGAATGGATACCTTTCTTATTCTAGAGTTCACGGTGATACTATGCTTAGTAATGCTAAGATGGTAGAAATATCTGAAAGGAAGTCTATGTGATGAGGTATCATAATATAACAAAGGCAGATATGCTTAATGGTGAAGGACTTAGAGTGGTGTTATGGGTATCTGGTTGTTCTCATCATTGTCACGCTTGTCAAAATGCTATTACTTGGGATCCTAATGACGGTTTAGTATTTGATTTAGATGCTAAAAAAGAAATATTTAATGAATTAGAAAAAGAATGGTGTAGTGGAATAACTTTATCTGGAGGAGATCCTTTGTTTTTAGGAAATAGATGTGAAATATCTAAATTAGTTAAAGAGATTAGAGATAAGTTTAAAGATAAAACTATTTGGCTTTATACAGGTTATACTTTTGAAGAGTTGTTAGAACAGATGAAGACTGATAAAAATTTAGATACTATCTTGAATAATATAGATGTGTTACTTGATGGAAGATTTGTACTGAGATTAGCTTCAGAAAAAATTCATTATGTTGGTAGTAGTAATCAATGTATTATTGATGTTAAGGAGAGTTTGAAGAAGAATAAAAAGATTTTATATATAGATAATAGTAAAGTATTAGAAGGAGTAGTAGAATAATGGAAGAAAGATTAAAAGCTGGTTTTACTTTGACTTTTGGTTTAACTTGGGATAAGAAAATAAGAGGGGGATATTTAAAGTCTACAGATAGAGGTATTTTTTCTTGTGGATTATGTGGAGAAGAAATATTATTTGTTTCTAATTATCCAAATGTTTTAGAAGAGATAACGGGTAATAATATTTTACAAATATATAAGTCACCTGATGGTTATGTTTCTATGTTGAGGTGTCCTAAGACTGAAGGCCCTTACTGTGAAAAAAACTATCTTGATATGATTTCATATTCTATTAGTGAAAATTTTATTGATGGTTTAGAAGAGCTTGATAGGAAATTATCTTTTGAAGAAGAAATTTCTCATCAAAAAGTATATAAACTTTATAGTGATGATAAATATAAAGCGAAGGGGATACATAATGGAAAATAATTACCCAATAAAGTATGCAGTTATGCCTATTGTAGAACAGACTGGTTGGGCTTCTGGTCTTAATGAGTTGGAAAGAGAATATGGGGTAGTTTGTTATATAGTATCTAAATGTTATGTAGTAGGTAGGGAGGAAAAATATAATAGGAATGGTAATACTCTTTGCAATTATAAAGTTGTTTTCCCTTATAAAAAGGATAATTTGCATCGATATTTATTAAGAGTAGAACCTAGTTATAATTGTGATGGTAAGTGTAGTAACTCTACTACTGTAGATAAAGTCTTTGATAGTTTTGAGGAAGCGAAAGAGGAAGCTAAAAAGAAAAATGAAGAGATAGTAAAAAGAAAAATTTCTTTTCTACATTGTGATGATAATTTTTTACAAAATGTTTCTTTACTTAGGAAAGAGCAAGAAGAAAAAATTAATAAATATAGAAAAATAGAAAGATTGATGGAAAAGAATTCTAGTGATTTAGTAGTCAATGATATAGTAAAAGAACAATCTGTTATTATTGAACGTAATAATAGTTATAAGAAAAAAGATTGTTCATTATATGATATGATAAGATTATATAACAATGTATATTCTAATAAAGATTTTATGAGGATATATGATGATACTTCTGATGAAAATTTTATCGCTTATAATGTGTCTTTAGATGATTATAAAAAGATAGAAGAACAACTAAAGAATGGCGAACAAGTAGATGCTGATAGTATTAAGAAAAATTGTTTATTAATAAGTAGTAGTAATGATAAAAAAATGAAGGTTATTAACTATGATTCAAAGAATAAAAGTTGTTTCTATATAGAAGATGGTTGTTTATATTATGATGGAAATATGGATTTTTCAATAGAATCTATTAGTGGTGATAACCTTGTTATTTATACAATGGAAACTTATAACGATGTAATTAATTCTTATATCATTGATTCTGTTATAAGTCGTGATATGCCAAAAAATAAAGATACAGAAAAAGTATTTAGAAAAAGAATTCAATTAAGATAGAAAGAAGGAGATTAGTTATGAAAACAAGAGGATTTGAAGTAGTAAAAGAATATGCCAATAAAGGGATTAATTTACCAGTTAGAAAGACAAAACATTCGGCTGCTTATGATATAGAAGCGGCAGAGGAAGTGGTTTTACCAAGCTTTCAAAAAGGAATGAAGCCAACTTTAATTCCAACAGGTCTTAAAGCTTATATGCAAAGTGATGAGGTTTTGTTAATTGTTCCAAGAAGTTCTGGACCTAAAAAGCAAGGGATTAGTTTTCCACATAATGTGGGAGTAATTGATTCTGATTATTATAATAATCCTGATAATGAAGGACATATTTTTGTACAGTGTATAAATTTAAAAGATGAAGATGTAGTAATAAAAAAAGGAGAGGCAGTGGCACAAGCGGTATTCCAAAAATATCTAACGGTAGATGATGATAATGCAGAGGGGATGAGGACTGGAGGATTTGGTTCTACTGATAGGAAGGATAGATAATAATGGCTAAATTTCATTTTAGATATGGAGCGATGAATGCAGGAAAATCTACTATTCTTTTACAAACTGCTTATAATTATGAAGAAAAGGGGAAAAATATAGTACTTTTAAAGCCTAGTATTGATACTAAAGGTGATCGGAAAATAGTTTCTCGTATTGGCCTTGAAAGAAAGGTTGATTATTTAATTGGTGAAAATGATAGTATTATATCTAAACTAGAGAATATTATTTGTTCTCTTTCTTGTATATTAGTAGACGAAGCACAATTTTTAAAAAGAAAACAAGTAGATGAGTTATTTTATATTTCTAAAATAATGGATATTCCTGTTATTGCTTTTGGACTTAGAACTGATTTTAAAACGAATGGATTTGAAGGGGCAGATAGACTATTAGAACTAGTGGATTCAATAGAGGAGATGCCAACTATTTGTCGCTGTGGAAAAAAGGCTCGTTTTAATGCAAGAAAAATTAATAATGATTTTATTTTTGATGGCGATAGCATTGTTATTGATACTGATAGTAATGTTTCTTATGAATCTTTATGTGGAACTTGTTATATAAAAGAAAAAATTAAAAAAATTAAAAAACCATTTTGATAAAAAAAGATAAAAATACAAAAAAAATAATTTACGTATTTGTTGAAAAATAAAGAAAATAGTTTTATTTAAATCTAACTTTTTCTGAAAAATATAAAAATGATTTTTAGAAAAAAATTAAAAAATGTATATAAATGTAAATTGTCGTAAATCGAACAAAAAAAGTTTTTTAATAAAAACTATATATATCAATAGTTTTAAAAAATGCTTAATTTTTTTCTTAAAATTACCTATTGATTTTTGAATTTTCAACTCTTACAATTGACTTAGATAGGAGGTAAAAACATGGCAGATGTAAATGAATTAGTTGACCAATTAGAAGGGGTTACAGTAATTAAAAGAAATGGTAAAAAAGTAGATTTTGATGGTGCTAAAATAGCTTTAGCGATTAAAAAAGGCTTTGATAGTGTAGAGATAGATGATGATGAGAGTGAAAAAGAAAAGAAATATAACTCTTCTGATATTCAAAAAGTATATAGTGCTGTTTTAAAGAAAATAATAAAAAATAAAGATGAGAAAAATAATCGTTTTAAAATAGAAGAGATTCAAGACTATATAGAAACAGAATTATCTAGTAAAGGGTATCTTGATGTATATAAATCATTTTCAGAATATAGAGAAAGAAGAAATGCTTCAAGAGAAAGTTTCTTTGGAGATAATAAGA
>CALVVD010000064.1 GCA_944363745.1 uncultured Bacilli bacterium
AATATAGCACCTACTACTATTGTTGTTAATAGTCCTAATATTATTATTGTTGCTAGTAACTCTAATAACGTAAAACCTTTTCTATTCATAGTAACTTACCTCTTTCCTTTTTATTAATTTGCTATTTTTTCTATACTAATTAATTTATAATTATTGTTTTGTTTTTCTAATGTATATCTATACTTTGGTAATTGTGCTATTATTTTATTATAATTATCTTCATTAGTTAATTCTTCTTCTTGACTATTAATTGTATATATCTCATTTGTTTTATTTTTAGCATCTTCTTTACTTCCATATATTCTTGCAGGATAAATATTAGAAATATCAGTGGCTTCTTTAAAATAGATAGTTCTTTCAACAATCCATTTATCATCATCAAAATTTTCATTAACAGTTTTACTTACTACATAATAATTATCTAGCTCTTTTGCAGTTATCTTATACTCTTCGTTTTCTTCATCGTAAGTAAACTCAAAATTATCTGCTTCAAAGGTTTTGTATGTTAATTTTGCATCATTATTAAAATATTTTATCTTTTCTTGTTCCATATTTTCTTTATTTAGTTTTCTTTCAGGATCAGTTGATAAAATTCTTAAGATGAATTCTGTCTTCTGTTCACTTGATAATTCTTGAAAATTATCTATAGGATAGTAATCTATCATAAGATTATCTGCCATATTGACGATATATGAGACGTCTGAGTAAAAGTTAATATAATCATCCTCTATAGTTTCTTTATTTTCATTACTATTAGAATCTGTTTTTGTAGTTTCTTCATTATCATTATTTACCATTATTAAAATAGTTCCTACTGCTATTAATAATAAAGCAATTATAGTAGCGATTAGTAGTATCTTTCTTTTTTTCATAATTATTTTCCTCCATCATTTAAGATAGTTTATTTCCTTTTAGTACTTTCTTATTTTATTCGTTTTTAATAACCATATGTTTTCCTATAATAAGTTTAACATATTTTTTAGCTTTAATATATAAAAAGTTAAGCTTTCACTTAACTTTTCTTCTCTTTAGATTCTAATTTTTCTAAGACATCACTTACAACATCTATTGCTTTTAACCTTAATTCTTCAGCGGCTTGTTCTAAGACTGGTGTTCCTTTAGCAACTGCAAGATTTACTAGATCTTGACATTGCTTTTTTATTTCTTCGCCTTTTTTCTTAGCAATCTTTAAAGCTTTTTCTTTATCTAAATCTTCAAGTTCTTTTTTAATATCTTCTACTTTTTCTTCAAACATTGCTTTTACTTCTTCAGTATCAACTGATTTTATTTTAGCGACAACATCATCTAGTTTTTCTTTTAAATCTTTTCTAGTTTCACTTCCTTTTTTAGGAGCGAATAAAACACCAAGTCCTGCTCCAATAGCAGCTCCTGCTACAAATTTTCCAATTCCACTTTTTTTACTCATCAATATTATCCTCCTTTTTCTTCTTAAAAATACTACTTATAAAACTTACAACACCACTAATTATAGTATCAGTAACTAAAGTTAATTTATCATCTACTACATCTATAAAGTTAAATATACCATCTAAACTTTCCATTTTCTTCTTAGTATCATCTAGTATGGCATCTACTTTATTTAGAGTATCTAAAGCTTTTAAAGCTAATATGATAAGTATAATTACTAATACTATTAATAGACTATCCAAAATGACGCTTAAAAATTCCACAATTATTCCCCTTTCTTCTCATCATACATTGAATCTATCAAATCAAATAAGTTGTCTTCTATGCTAGCATTATCTTTTTGGTAGTCGTCTTCATCAAAGTTTCTTAAATCTGTTCTTCTACCTGTGGCTTTTTCATGAGATGTATCTTTGTAATCAATGTTATATTCTAGTCCAAGATCACTAAAATATTCTTCAGCATCTCCTATAGTTACTTTAGATACAGATGGAGTATTATCAGCACTAATATCTAATAAGCTATCTTCTTCTTTAATGTCATTAACTTCATCAGCAATTTCATTATTTTCTTCTTTTTCTATTTCTTTTTTATTAGAAGTTAATTCCTCTTCAAAGATATCATCAGAATTACCATAAGCTTTCGCTCTAACACTATCAACATCTATATTCTTTTTCTTGTAACTACTAGTTATTCTAACCTCTTTCTTTGTCACAACATCGTCCTTTTTGTAGTTTTGATCTAAAACTCCATAAATAGGAGAGATAATTGGTGAAGGATGAAATTCTTTTTTCTCTTTTTGTTTAGTAACACTTCCATATTCATGGATTTTAATTTCTTTATCTAGAGAGTTTGGACTAGCACCATATATTTTTCTTTCTTCTTTTGTTTCTTCTTTATAGAAACTAGGTTCTTTTCTATCTTCTCTTTTTAATGGTTTAGGTTCTTGCTTTGGTTTAGGATGAGTTTTTTCTTTTCTTTCTTCTTCTAAATCAATAAAATCATCATCTAATATTGCTTTGAACTTAAAGTCTTTATTATCATTATTAACTCTAGGTTTCTCCTCTTCAACAATAACATCTTGTTTTTTCTCTTCTTTTTTAGGAGTAGGTTCATCAATAATAATTTTTTTAGCAATTGGCTTTTCTTTTTTCTTTGGTTCTTTCTTTATTTCTTTTTTCTCTTCTACTTCTACATATTCTTCTTCAAAAAGAGCATTTTTTAGTTTATCTAGTAACTTCATAACTAGACACCGCCTTTCTTAGTTCTCTTCAATTTCAATTTTATTGTCTTCATCATTATTATCTCCATATCCTTCATAGACACCATACTTCTCTTCATATTCTAGATACGTATCTTTAGTAGCAGTACTACCTTTTGGTTTCATAACATCATAGGTATCTTCTTTATAATCTAATACTTTATTTCCTATTAATGTTTCTAATACAGTTCTATTAAATTTTAATGATGATAAAATATTGCTCATATTTATAATAGCACTTTTTATCTCATTTTCTTTAACAAAAGCTTCTATTTTACCATAATTGTACATATACTCTATAAAATAGACATCTGTATTTTCAACTTTTGTTATTTCTAAATAACCTTGCTTATTATTAAAGTCAAGTTCTTTAGAAAAGTAAGCATTATTATTTTCTTTGTATTCTACTTTTTCTTTATTATAATAACTTATAACATCAATATAAAAATAGTAGGTATTATTATATTCATCTTTTAAAACAGCATTATATTCATCTTTTGAAACTAATTTTAAGCCTTTTGGTAAGTAATATTTATAACCATCAAAGACATTATTAGTTAAGTTTACATCTTTACTTAGTAAAGTATCTGTAAGACTATCAAGATCTAATGTGTTTAAATTTGTACATCCTGTTAATGTCAACAGTATTATTGTTAATATCAGTAATTTCTTTTTCAAATACCTTCACCTACTCTTTTATAATTATAACAAATAAATATTTAGTTTGTCACTTCTTTTGTGCAAAAAGATGATAGACATTTTTTCCCTCTTTACTAAATTTTTCTTCATATTCACTCATAATAATATCAGAATGAGTATTATGATAATTAAAAGAAATATCATTTAAAGTATATCCTTTTTCACTTAACGTTTCAAGGGAATAGATAAATAATTCTTCATTATCTGTTTTCATTTCTATTCTTTTTACATCTTTAAATAAAGAATCATATTTATCTAAAAATATTTTACTAGTTAAACGTCTATCGCTCCATCTTTTCTTAGGCCAAGGGTCTGAGAAGTTTAAATAGATTAAATCTATTTCTTTAGAAAAGACTTTATCTATATCTAGAGCATTCATTCTTATTAATTTTAAATTATTTAAGTCATTTGGAATCTTTTTAATCGCTTTAGCCATAACACTATCAAATTTTTCTATACCTATATAATTAATATTAGGATATTTAAGGGCATTTTCTAAGATAAACTTTCCTTTACCCATTCCTATTTCAATATAAATAGGATTATCATTATTAAATATTTTTTGCCATTTATCTTTATAGTCTTCAGGATTTTTAATTAAGTAATTACAGTTATTTAATATTTCTTCTTTATCTTTAACATTTCTTAAACGCATAATTTTACTCCTTATATTAAAGTTATATAGCATATTCTATCATAATGAGTCAATCTTTGGAATAGAATAAATCAGAAAGTGAGGAAAAATATATGAATCAAGGTATGCCTATGTGGCCAATGAATCCAAATATGAACCCTAATATGGGAGGTTGGCAAAACTCTAATAATATGAATCAAAGGCTTAATAGTCTAGAGAATCAAGTTAATAGACTTGAAAGACAAATGAGAAGACTTGAAAATAGAGTTAATAGAATTGAATCTACTATGATTAGTCCAAGAAATTATGATAGTCAATCTACTGGTTATGGTAATAGTAATGATAAATATATGATGTAAAGAGCTTAGGCTCTTTTTTTGTTAGAGAAAAAAATTTTGGGCATACTAAAATTGACAGTTATAGTTAAATAAATTATACTTTATATAGGAAGTGACCATATGGAATTAAGAGTTTTAGAAAAAAATGAATATGAAAAATTTGTAAAGACAAATCCTTACAAAAGCCATTTTTTACAGTCTTATGATTGGGGACAATTATCTAAGGAAGAAAGAGGTCTTACTCCTTATTATTTAGGGCTTGATGATAATGGTAAAATTGTAGGGGCAACTTTACTTTTAAAGAAAAGTTTGCCTTTAGGATTATGTTATTTGTATGCCCCAAGAGGTTATGTAATTAACTTTAACGATAAAAAAATACTTGATAAGTTTACAGAAGAGGTTGTAAAGTTTGCGAAAAGAAAAAAGGCAATTTACGTAAAGATTGACCCTGATATTATTTGGAAGAAGGAAGATTATAAAGGTGAAGTTAGCGAGGTTGAATCTAAAGATAAGAAGATTTATAATGAATTACTTAGATTAGGTTATAAACATATGGGCTTTACTAAGAATTTTGAGAGTTCACAACCTAGGTATACTTTTAGAATTGATTTAAAGCAGTCTATGGAAGAAATTGAGAGTCATTTTTCAAAGACTACAAAACAAAGAATTGCCAAGTCTCTTAAGCTTAAGACGAAAGTAGAAATAGGAACAGAAGAAGATTTAGAAACTTTTTATCATTTAATGATGTTAACAGAGTCAAGGAAGGATTTTGTTTCTTATGGGATAGATTATTATAAGACTTTATATAGGCTATTTAATGAGGATAATAAAGCGACTTTGTTTTTGGGAAAAGTTAATATCAAAGATAGCTTAGAGGTATTAGAGAATGATTTAGATGAAGTTAATAAAAAGATAGATGAACTTCCTAAAGAGAATATGTCTAAGAGTGCTAAAAATAAGCTTAAGGAGTTTACAAGACAAAAAGAAAATCTCGAAAAAGAAGTTGATAAATATAATAACTATTTAAAAGAATATGGAGAAAAAGTTACTTTATCTGCCCATATGATAATAGAATATGGGGATAAAGCTTGGGTTCTATATGCAGGTAATCATAATATCTTAACAGAAACTTATGTTAATTATCATACATACTTTGAACATTTAAAATTCTGTAAAGATAGAGGATTAAAAATATATGATCAGTTTGGAACGATTGGAGATTTATCTAAAGATAATCCTAGACTTGGTCTACATGAGTTTAAAAAGAAATTTGGTGGGGACTATGTTGAGTTTATGGGGGAATTTGACTATGTTGTTAAACCAATCTATTACTTTGCTTTTACAAAGTTAGTAACAATTTATAGAAATATGATTAAAAAAAGAAAGAAGAAGGAACTTAATGATGAAATTAAAAGAGATTAGTTTTGAAGAAT
>CALVVD010000065.1 GCA_944363745.1 uncultured Bacilli bacterium
TATTTTATCAAGTTATGTTTTTAATAAGATTCTAAATAAAGAATAAGAGAAACTAGCTAGTTTCTTCTTTTTTTAACAATTTGGCATGAACTACTACTCTTTTACCAAAATTATCTTTACAAGTAGAAAGAGTTAATATTTTGTCACTTGTGTTTACATCAGTCTTAAAATTATAAATACTTCTTTTCATAATAGTCTCTAAAAACTCTTTAAAATATTTATTATTACTAAAATAAGTCTTAATGTAATAACTTTCTTTATCTATAGTATAAACACTAAATATTTTAAATGTCATTATACTTTTAGGAGTAGTTACTGTTATATAGTAATTACCTTTATTACTAAGCTTTTCTTCATCTAATAAATTATTCAAACTACCAAACATACTATTATCAAGTCTTCCATGACCATAAATAATATTATTCTTTGATAAATTATCTAAATCATTACGATAATCTAAAAAAATAGAACCAATCTCACTTTTCTCTTTTGTATAAGTATGATTTAAATAATAACTATTATTATTAGTCTTTACAACAGGGTAACTTACTTTAGTATTATCAACTTCAATATAGCCAACTACATCTGAGTTAATTTCTTTTAACTTTTCAAAGTCATATCCTGCTATTCTTTCCTTAAACTCTAAATCTTTTTTATAACTATAATAATAACTAGCAATATTATAAACTAATAAAATTATACAAATTAATGTAATTATTAAAACTAAATACCATAATATTTTCTTTTTCATTTTAATCACCCTTATTATTATTTGATAAAATATGTCACATTATGTAAAAGTAAATAAATATTTTATAAAATTATTTAAATTAATTAATTTATAAGATATAATCAAACTATAATATTGGTAAGGAGTGAATTTATGAGTAAGAAAAAAGTTATAGCAATAATTTTTATAATTATTGCAGTAGGTTTATTAATTGCAGGAGGTATCTTAATATTTCAAAATTATTCAAATAAAAATAGAATAGTTACATCATTTAATGAGTTAAAAGCATCATTAGAAAAGACATTTAGTAATAATAACGGAAATATAGAAAATATTAAAGAAACAGCTTCAGGAAATACTAAATTTTATATTAATCCTTTACTAGGAAATAGTGAAGATGGTAGTGATATTATTATTAATAATTTAAATAATACAATTCTAAACTATGAGTATCGTCTTGATACGGCAGCTAAGAAAATGTATTTTGATGGTTCTTTACTATTCAATATGCAAGAGTTAATGGGAATTAACTTTTATCAAAATGAAAATATTAGTTATATATTACTAAGAAATATTTTTGATAAATACATAACTATTGAAGATAATGATATCTTTACATATCTAGAAGAAAGTGCTAACTCTAAAGAAGATATTGAGTATATTTATAATTTAATGATTGAAAGCATTGGAAAAAATATTACTAATGATGACATAAAAGTAAGTAATGAAAAAATTGATAATACAAATACTAAAAAGATTTCTTTAGAACTTAATGAAAAAAGATTTGATGAACTTGCTAAAAATATTATAGATGATATTAAGAATGATAAAAAAGCTAAGGAAATATTAGGGGACTTTGTTAATCAAGTTGAAACTGCAATGAATGAAAGTACAAGTACAGAAACATCAAAAACGAGTATTAGTTATAGCATTTATACTAATAAAAATAGTATTATAAGATATGAATTAGGAATTAGTGATAGTACTGGAAGTTATGCTATTAGATATAATGATACGGATACTAAAAGTATAGATCTTGTAGAAAACAATAATGTTATAGGTAGTGCTAACATAACTAAAGAAAATAATAATACAAACATTGCCTTAACAGTCAATAATGAAAATATAGGTAATATTATAATAAGTGAAAATGAGACATCTATAGATCTTTCTATTAGTGATACTACAGATCCATCTACTAGTATTCAAATAAAATATAATAGTCAAAAAGAAGATGCTAATATTAATTCAACATTTACTATTGATATGGCAGTAAGTGGTACACCTATTAATGTAATGACTGTTAATGATACAAGAACTATTACAGAAAATACAGCAGATTTCTCTAATATTAATACTACAAATAATATTAATATAAATAATCTAACAGAAACAGATATTACTAATATGCAAAATAATCTAATGACTATTCTCTATAACTTTATGGGAATTGCTATGTAAAAAAAAGAAGCTCATCGCTTCTTTTTAATTTTTTCTATTATAATAAGTTTCTGTGTTTCAATATATTTATAAAATTCACTACATGAAATATGCTTTTTTGGTTGTTGATATTGATATAAATATAAAGTAGCATTATTACTAACATCTTTATGATCCTCTTTAAATTTATTTATTACATCATTTAATAGATCTTCTTTACTTATATATTCATGTATACCTTTATATTTAGCCCAAGAATGTTCAAACCAATAATATTTATTGTTATCTTTAAAAGTTAAAAAAGTATGTGTTGGTAACATATTTCTATCTGAAATAAAAATAAAATATGACTTACACTTAATATCATTTTCATTAAATAAATCTCTTTCTAACTCAACCTGATCCCAACACACACCACACTTAGTTTCTAATAATTCTTCTCTACTTTGTAAATAATAAAAATCAGCAAAGTCATTATCCCATTTTTGAGGATTTACATTAATAATATTTTTACCACTTTTATCTTTAAAACCATATTCAATTGATTCCATTATATTCATTATTCTATAAATTACTTGTTTCATATTTTTACTCCAGCCTTAAATAAAATGGTGTTCACGACAGGAATCGAACCTGCGACCTTTTCCTTCGGAGGGAAATGCTCTATCCTACTGAGCTACGTGAACATAACTAAATTATAGCATTGCTACTCTTATTTTACAATTATTAACACATCTAATTTGACAAACTAGTAAAATTAGACATAAACTATTATTAAGGATAAGTTAGATGGAGGTAATAATTTATCTTAGCGCCAGAACCAGTTTGGTTGACGAGGTTGGTAACTATCGAAAATTCGGCGGATGTTACCACGGCTACTAGTCGTAAGATATATGACAAAAAGTAAAAACAAGATTACAACAAAACATATATCAAAGTAGAAGGAGTTTATATGTGTGGAATTGTAGGGGCAATTTCTAAAAACAGAAATATATTGCCTATTTTAATAACAGGATTAAAGAATCTTGAATATCGAGGTTATGACTCAGCAGGAGTTGCTTATCTTAAAAATAAGAAAATAAATATTGTTAAAACTAGTGGTAAAATTAAAAAACTTGAAAATAAACTTAATAAAAATGATAACAGTAATATAGGTATCGCTCATACAAGATGGGCAACTCATGGAAAAGCCAACAGTATTAATGCTCATCCTCATAGAGTTAAACATATTACTATTGTTCATAATGGAATAATAGAAAATTATGAAGAGATTAAAAGAATGTTAGAAAAAGATAACTACTCTTTTAAATCTACTACTGATACTGAAGTAGCTTGTGCTCTTTTAAATTATTATTATGAGAAGTTTAAAGATGTAGATAAGACTATAATTGAATTTATGAATAAGGTTATTGGTAGTTATGCTATTACGATGATGATTGATAATGACCTAGATAATCTTTATGTAATAAAAAAAGAAAGTCCTTTAGTAATAGGTATTAATAATAATACTAATATTATTTCTAGTGATATTAGAGCGATATTAAAATATACTAATAAATACTATATATTAGATGATTTTGAGTATGCTAAAGTAAATGCTAATGAAGTTATAATTAAATCTATTAAAGGCGAAATATTAAATAAAGAAATACATACTCTTAATCTAAAAGACAATGATAATTCTAAAGGTCATTATAAACATTATATGTTAAAAGAAATAATGGAACAAAAGACTACTATTTTAAAAACAATATTACCTTTTATAGAAAATGGTATAGATTCATTAAAAGAATTACCAGATTTAACTAAATATAAAGAAATATCTATTGTCGGTTGTGGTACTGCATATCATGCCGGATTAGTTGCTAAATATCTTTTTGAAGAGCTTACTAATACTAGATGTAATGTTTATCTAGCTAGTGAGTTTAGATATCAAAATAACTTTTTATCTAAAGATATACTAACTATTTTTATTTCTCAATCAGGTGAAACCGCCGATACTATATCAGCTTTAAAATTAATTAAAAGTAAAAACTATCCTACTCTTGGAATAATTAATGTAAATAACAGTACCATTACAACTCTAGTAGATACTTGTCTTTATACAAAAGCAGGTAGTGAAATAGCAGTAGCTTCTACTAAAGCCTATACTTCTCAAGTAGCTCTTTTATCAATACTAGCCCTATCTCATGGACTAAGAAATAAAACTATTAGTAAAGATAAAGTTTTAAAAGTAATAGATGAATTTAAAAATATAGAGAAATTAATCTCTCCTCTTTTAAACAATAAAGATACTTATCTAACTATCGCCAAAAATATTTATAAAGAAAAAGATATCTTCTATATTGGAAGAAGCTTAGATTACTATTTAAATATGGAAGGAGCATTAAAGTTAAAAGAAATATCTTATATTCATAGCGAAGCATATGCAGCAGGTGAATTAAAGCATGGTACTATTTCTTTAATAGAAAAAAATACCCCTGTTTTTGCAAGTGCTACTAATTCTAAACTAAATGCCAAAACAATTAGCAATTTAAAAGAAGTATTAGCACGAGGAGCGAATATTTATCTAATAACAGATGATAATTATAAAGATGATACTTTTAATATCATAAATATTCCTAAAGCAAGTGAGTTTCTTAAACCAATATTAGTTATTATCCCATATCAATTAATTGCCTATTACACAGCATTACTTAAAGGTACTGATATTGATAAACCTAAGAATTTAGCAAAATCTGTTACTGTAGAATAAATATGTTATAATAGTACTAGGTGATATTATGGAATACTTTACTATTGATAATAGAAAAGTAATTATAGATGAAAGTATTTTAAGTAATTTTATAAATAATGGTGAATATGGAAATGTCTATAGATATAATGAAAATCAATGTATAAAAATATATAATGATAAAGAATTTAAAATAAAGTTTTTTCTTACTACTTACCTATATAATTATCTAAAAGAAATATCTAGTACTAATTTAGTTTCTATAGATGAATTATTATTTAAAGATAATAAATATATGTTCCAAGCAGATGCTTATATAATGGAATATTATGAAGCAATTTATCAAAACATATTATTAGTACCAAGCGATTATTTAATAGAAAATTTAGAAAAACTTTTAATATTAAGTAAAGAACTTAGTAAAAAGCATATTATTATTGATGACTTAAAAAAAGATAATACTATCTTTACAGAAGATAAAATAGTCTTAATAGATATTGAGCACTATATATTAGATAGAAACATAAGTCAAAGAGAAATATCAAAGATTAATAATTCAACTATTTCTTGTTTATTTAACCAAATAACTTTAAATGAATTAAAGAAATATTACAATAGTCAAATTGGTACTATCTATGCAAATAAATTATTTCCAGTAACATCAAGAAGTGATACCCAAGTTAAAGTATTATCTAAAAGATTAAGTGGATATAAAACTCCTCTAGATTATATTAAAGAAAGAATTTAAAAAAGATATTGTCAAATATCTTTTTTTATGATATTATTGATATGTCAGTTTTGGCGAGATAGCTCAGTTGGCTAGAGCGCTCGGTTCATACCCGAAAGGTCGAGGGTTCGAATCCCCCTCTCGCTACC
>CALVVD010000066.1 GCA_944363745.1 uncultured Bacilli bacterium
CTAAGTAAAAAATATAAGTTATATATTGTTAGTAATTGTGTTAAAGGATATATTGAATCTTTTTTAAATACAAGTGGACTTAAAGATTATTTTAGTGATTATGAGAGTTACGGTAATACTCTTTTAAGTAAGGGAGAAAATATTAAACTTGTTATAGACCGCAATAATTTGAAAAATCCTATATATGTTGGAGATACTAAAGGTGATATGGAAGCAAGTAATTATGCAGGTATTCCTTTTGTATATGCAGCGTATGGCTTTGGCAAGGTAGAGGTTTTTGATTATAAAATAAACGATATTAGTGAATTGTTAAATTTATAAATAAAGGAGGTAATTTTATGAAGTGTGGAGTTGTATCAATAATGGGTAGACCTAATGTAGGTAAGAGTACATTATTAAATTCAATACTTAATATGAAACTTGCTATTACAACTGATAAAGCAGGTACTACGAGAAATATTATACAAGGAATTTATCAAGATGATGAGGCACAGATTGTCTTTATAGATACTCCAGGTATTCATAAACCTATGAATAAACTTGGTAGTGTTTTGAATAAAAAAGCTTTAGAGAATATAGATAATGCTGATATTATTTTATTACTTATAGATGTTAATAGTGGAATAGGTAAAGGAGATAAGTTTGTTTTAAATAAAATTAAAGAGAATAAAGATGCTAAAGTTTTCTTAATCTTAAATAAAATAGATAAAGTAGGAAGTGAAAAACTACTTAAAGTAATAGATGAAGCGAAAAGTTTGTATGACTTTGATGAGATTATTCCAATATCTGCTTTAAAGAAGAAAGCGATAGATGATTTAATTAAAACACTTAAAAAATATTTACCACTTGATGAAGCGATATTCACTAATGATGAGCTTACAAATGTCTCAGTTAAGTTTATTATGGGGGAATTTGTGCGTGAGAAAATAATGATGTTAACTAAACAAGAGATTCCTCATAGTGTTACTTGTTATGTGGAGAATTTTGAAGAATATGATGACTTAGTACATATACAAGTGTTGATAGTTGTGGATAAAGAAAGCTTAAAGAAAATTATTATTGGTAAGAATGGTAATATGTTAAAACGTATAGGCATTTTAGCTCGTAATGATATGGAAGAATTTTTAGGTAAGAGAGTATTTTTAGAGACTCATGTTAAAGTAATAGAAAATTGGCGTGATAAAGAGAAATATTTAATTGAACTAGGAATTGATAGTAAAGATGAATAAAAAATTACTTATTAATCATTATATTAATAGGTGATAATATGAATAATTATGAAATAGTTTGGAATTTATTTAAAAAGACTGGTGATATTAGATATTTTCTTTTAGCAAAGTCTATAAAGGAAAGTGAAGATAATGAAGATAGTGGACGTGAAGGGACTAGTTCTGAATGAAACTAATTATAGTGATTCTAGTAAAATATTAAATGTTTTGACTAGTGAATATGGCCTTATTGGAATTATATCTAAAGGATGTCGTAATTTAAAAAGTAAGCTTAGAGGTAGTTCTAGAAAATTAGTATATGGTGTATTTCATTTCTATTATAAAGAGAATGGATTATCTACTTTAATTAGTATAGATGTTATTAATGATTATCCTAAGACTATTATGAATTTAGAGAAAGTTGTATATGCCTCATATTTGTTAGATCTTACTAGACAAGTAGTTAAACAATCTAAGGATAAATCAATACTTCCTTTATTATGTAGTGCTTTAGAAAAGATTGAAAATGGTCTTAATCCCGCTGTTATTACTAATATTTTAGAACTTAAATATTTAGACTTTTTAGGAGTAAGTCCGATAGTTACCGGTTGTGCAGTCTGTGGAAAAACTACCAATATAGTTAGTTTAAGTCCCACTGCAGGTGGTTTTATTTGTAAAGATTGTTATCAGAATGAAGGATACTATAGTGAAAAGGCAATTAAACTTTTACAGATGTATTATTATGTTGACTTAGAAAAGATTACAAAAATAGATGTTAATTCTAAAGTAAATATGGAAATAAATAAATTTTTAGAAGATTATTATGATAGATATACAGGAATTTATTTAAATAGTAAAAAAATGTTAAAGAATGTGATAGAATTAAAATAAGGTAGTGATATTTATGAAGAAAAAAATAATAATTCTTTTAAGTTTATTTGTAGTTTTAACTGTATGTGTCCTATTAGATATAACAGGAGTAATAGATTATAATATCTATAATATATTATCTACTAATGAAATGGAATTTGTAACAGCATTTTCTAATATTGTTACATCATTAGCATCTAGCCAAGCAATAATTATTATTACACTAGTACTTATATTTTTACTTAATACAAATCATCAAAGACTATTTGTAATAATAAATACTTTAATTAGTGCAGGTATTATTATATTAAGTAAGAATATATTTTTAAGAGAGCGACCTTTAATTGGAAGTGAAATACTCTCTAGTTATAGTTTTCCTAGTGGGCATAGTTTAATTGCAACTACTTATTATGGATTCTTAATATATTTACTTAGAAGAAGTAAATGTAAAGAAGAATACAAAGTGATAGGAACAACATTCTTAACTACATTAATTGTTTTGATTTGTTTAAGTAGATTAATACTTAATGTTCATTATTTAACTGATGTAGTTGGAGGAGTTATTTTAGGACTTGTAATTCTTTTAATATTAATTTACTTCTTTGAGGCGACATTTAAACCTAAAGAAAAAGAGAAACCTTTACTTAAAACATTATCATATGGTTTTAATGGAATACTTTATACCTTAAAACATGAGAGAAATATGGTAATTCATTTTCTTGTTATGATACTTGTTATAATAGCTGGTATAGTCTTTAAAATTACTTTTGTAGAGTGGGGAGTATGTTTTGTACTATTTGCTTTAGTTCTTTCTTTAGAACTTATGAATACGGCACTGGAGAATGTAGTTGACCTTGTAACTGAAGAGAAGAAAGCAAAGGCGAAAGTTGCTAAAGATGCAGCGGCAGGGGCAGTGCTTGTTGCGGCGATATTCTCAGTTATTATAGGTATATCAATATTTTTACCTAGACTTTTAGAATTATAATATATATAATATTTATCAAGTGAGAGGGTGATTTATTTGAAGTTAGGAATTATGTGTGCTAGTTATCCTGGTAATCTTGAAGTTAATGAGAGTAGTAAAATTGTAATAGAAGCACTTACAATGAAGCCTTATACATTTGTTAAAGGTTCTGGTGTTGATGGTACGATGGGACTTGTAGAAGAGGCTGCTAGAGAAAAAGGAAGAGCAATTTTATCTGTAGGTAATCCTTTTGAACTTTCTAGAAGTACTGCTGATATTAAAATACCTGTAAAATCTACTTTCGAAAGATTAGAAAAAATATATGAAAATAGTGATATTATTATTTTTTTAGATGGTGGGACAGGAACATTATCAGAGTTTTTATCTTTTTTAAATAATAAGATTGAAACAGAAGGAGATAAACCTTTAATCTTATACAATCCTAATGGAATATATAATTTTCTTTTAAAAGATTTAGAACAAAGAAAGAGATTAGATCTTATAAAATATAATTATAAAGAATACTTTGATGAAGCGAAAAATTTAAATGATTTAGCTTATTATTTAGAGAAGTATGAAAATAAATTTAATAGAGAAAGTGATGAGAGGAGAAAAGTTAGATAATGAATGAGATTAAGATGGAAGATTTAGTTAATTACTGTAAACAATATGGAATTATATTCCAAGGAAGTGAGATATATGGGGGACTTGCTAATACTTGGGATTATGGTCCTGTTGGTATGCTTTTAAAGAACAATATTAAAAGTGCTTGGTTAAAGAAATTTATTCAAGAAGATATTAATAATGTAGGATTAGATTCTGCTATTTTAATGAATCCTAAAGTATGGGAAGCGAGTGGACATTTAGCAACATTTTCTGATCCTTTAATAGATTGTAAGAAATGTAAGACAAGACATAGAGCAGATAAATTAGTAGAAGCTGATGGAGTAGAAGATGCTGGTGGAATGAACCATGAAGAGTTAATGAATTATATTAAAGAACACAATATAGTTTGTCCTAACTGTGGAGCTCTTGATTATACAGATATTAGAGAATTTAATTTAATGTTTAAGACTTTTCAAGGTGTTACTGAAGATAGTAAGAGTACAATATATTTAAGACCTGAAACTGCTCAAGGTATATTTGTTGACTTTTTAAATGTATGGAGGAGTATGAGACTTAAGATTCCTTTTGGTATTGGACAAATTGGTAAGAGTTTTAGAAATGAAATAACACCAGGTAACTTTATTTTTAGAACAAGAGAGTTTGAACAAATGGAGTTAGAGTTTTTCTGCAAACCAGGGACAGAGTTAGATTGGCATAAATATTATAAAGACTATTGTTATAATTTCTTACTTAGTTTAGGTCTTAATAAAGATAATTTAAGACTTAGAGATCATAAAAAAGAAGAGTTAAGTCATTATAGTAATGCTACTACTGATATTGAATATAAATATCCATTTGGATTTAGTGAATTATGGGGAATTGCTAGTCGTACTGATTATGATTTATCTAGTCATGAGAAAGTATCAGGAGAAAGTATGGAATATTTAGATCCTGTTACTAATGAGAAATATATTCCTTATGTTATTGAACCTAGTGTTGGGGTAGATAGACTTATGCTTAGTATTCTTTGTGATGCTTATAATAAAGAAAGTCTAGAAGATGGTAGTGAAAGAGAAGTATTAAAACTTCATCCTTATCTAGCTCCTTATAAAGTTGCAATATTACCTTTAATTAAGAAAAGACATAGTGAAAAAGCAATAGATGTTTATAAAATTTTATCTAAAGAGTTTTCTGTTAGTTATGATGAATCTGGTTCTATTGGTAAGAGATATAGAAGACAAGATGCAATTGGAACACCTTTTAGTCTAACAGTTGATGATAATACAATAGATAATGGAACTGTTACTATTAGGGATAGAGATACAATGGAGCAAGTAACATTAAAACTAGAAGAAGTTATTCCATATATTGAAGAGAGGATTAAATTTTAATGGGACCTATTATTGGTATTTTAACTAGAAGTGGTGTTAATGGAAAGGGTACACCTATAGAGTACTCTTTGGAAAGTACAAGAAGAGCGATTATTAAAGCAGGAGGTGTACCTATTATGTTAACACCACCTCAAGATATAGATTACTTTACTACTAAGAGTAGTGAAGCACCTGATTTAACGGGTATGGAACAAGAAATGATTTTATATCAAATAGAAAAGTTAGATGGCTTATTTATTCCTGGTGGAGATAAGATTACTAAATATGATTACTATGTCTTACATTTTTGCCTTAAAAGAAATATTCCTATACTTGGTGTTTGTTTAGGTATGCAGATGATTGCTAACTACAAAATAGATAATTTTAAACTTTTAGATGTTCCTAATAAAGAACTACACTATAAAGAAGATTATGTCTCTCCTGCTCATACTGTTAAGATAGATAAAAATAGTCTTTTATATAAGATATTAGGTAAGGAAGAAATAATGGTTAACTCTCATCACTTAAGATGTGTAGATTATACTAAAGAGTGTAATGTAGTTGCAAAGAGTTCTGATGGAGTTATTGAAGCGGTAGAACTTAAAGATTATGACTTTTGTTTAGGAGTACAGTGGCATCCAGAGATAACTATTAGTGATGATGTTAACTCTAAGAAGATATTTGCGTGTTTTTTAGAGAAAGCTAAGGAGAGAAAAGAAGTTAAGAGTCTTAGTAGTTAA
>CALVVD010000067.1 GCA_944363745.1 uncultured Bacilli bacterium
TATGGCAAACATTAATCTTTCCTTGGAATATGGAGGGATTAAGTAATGTTTAAATATGCTAAGAGATTACAATATCCTATTAATATTAAGAAAAAGGATATTAATATGGCTAAACAATTAATTACTCAGTATGGAGGTAGTAATGGAGAACTTGCTGCCGCCCTTAGATATCTTAATCAAAGATATACTATGCCTGATCAAAAAGGACAAGCCCTACTTACAGATATAGGAACTGAAGAGCTAGCACATGTCGAAATGATTTCTACAATGGTATATCAACTATTAAAAGATGCTACTGTAGAAGAAATGAAAGCAGCAGGACTTGCTCCTCATTATGCCGAACATAAAAATGCTCTATATCCTACGGATGCTAATGGAGTGCCATTTACTGTCGCTTATTTTGCAACTACAGGAGACCCACTAGCAGATATTATGGAAGATATGGCGGCAGAACAAAAAGCGAGAGCAGTGTATGAAAACCTAATAGATCTTACAGATGACCCTGATGTTATTGGACCACTATTATGGTTAAGACAAAGGGAAATAGTTCATTATAACGCTTTTGAAGATTTATTTAATTACTATGATAAAATGTTAAATAAGAAAAGATAGATTCTGATGTCTATCTTTTTCAAAGTATAAATATTTGTTGTGAGCTTTCCCCCGACTAAAGGAACCTACAAGGCAAGCTTGCTGGTATGTATTAAACATACCCTTTAGTAAATCAGCAAACTACTTACTCACTGATTAGATAGTATCATAAAATATATTATGCATCAACTTTAATATATGAAATGTTTTAATTACTATAGTTAAAAAAGCTGATTTTCTATGTATATTATGATATTCTCTAACTAAAGGAGGAAAAATATGAATTCTGAAATAAAATGGTATGACTTTCCTCAAAAAATAAAAACATGGAGTACAGATATAGATTATGTAATGTTTATAGATGAAAACGGTAGTGCAGGTAAAATAAACGATATTTTTTAAAAAAATTACCAATAATCTTCCAATAGATGAAAATGATAAGTATTTTACTATAACAGGATGTATTTTTGAGAGAAAAGATTATTATAATGCACAATTAGAAATAAAAAAATTAAAAGAAAAGTTTTGGGACGAAGGTATTTATTACGACAGTAAAGCAAAAAAAGAAAAATACGTATGCTTACATTCTAGAGAAATCAGAAGACATGATGGAGCATTTAATGATAAATTAATTAATCATGATGAATTTACAAAGGCTTTAACAAATACGTTGAAAAATATAAATTGTACAATAATTTCTATAAATATTAATCTTGTAGAATATTTGAAGAAAGGATATCTTCATAATGTTTATGAAACTGCATTTGATTTTATTTTGGAAAGATATATTTATGCAACCAAAAATAACAAAAAAGGAATTATTATGCTTGAAGCTAGGGGAAAGCTAGAAGATAAAGCTCTATTAAAACATATTAATGATGTAATAAATAATAGAGGCAGAAAGAATATTACAACCAAAGAATTAAAAGAAAAAATTAAGGGAGTATATTTTAATCCAAAATGGAACGAAGAATATAGTTCTACATATGTTGGTTTAGAAATTGCTGATTTATTTAGTTATCCAATACATCAAGCAGTAAAGTATAAAAAGGATAATCAAGCATTTTTAGTTTTAAAAGAAAAATTAGATGGTTATCCAAACTTTTTAAACAAGGGAATCAAGATTTTTCCAAAAGAAAAGGATGACATTAATCATCCTTAACCGTACGCTATACAACGTACCCCTTGAAAGCAAAACTGCTTTCTATGACCAAATAATACCACAAAAAATATTATCTGTCAAATTTAGTATATGAATTTTTTTTCAAATTATGTATATAGTAATAACAAAAAAATTCTAGTTCTTGTCTAAAACACTATTCTTTGATAAAATGATAAGAGTAAAGAGTGGTGTTTTAAATGTACTTGAAAGAAATTGTAACTAATGGTTTTAAATCTTTCGCCGATAAAATGGAAATAAAATTAGATAATAAAGTTACTTGTATTGTTGGACCAAATGGAAGTGGTAAGAGTAATATTGTCGATGCTATTCGTTGGGTATTAGGAGAACAATCAGTTAAAAACTTACGTGGTGACGGAGGTATGAGTGATGTAATATTCACAGGAAGTGATTCTCGTAAACCTAAAAATGCCGCTAGTGTTGAACTTATCTTTGATAATAGTGATCACTATCTAAAAATAGATTATAGTGAAGTAAGTGTTAAAAGAAGAATTTATCGTAGTGGTGAGAATGAATACTTTATTAACAATAATAAATGTCGTCTTAAAGATATAGTAGATTTATTTTTAGATAGTGGTGTAGGTAAAGAGTCATTTAATATTATTTCTCAAGGAGAAGTAGATAAAATACTTAGTGAAAGTAAAGATGATAGACGTTTAGTTTTTGAAGAAGCAGCAGGTATTTTAAAATATAAAAAACGTAAAGAAGAAGCCTTAAGACGCCTTGCTAAAACTAATGAAGCGATGGATAGAGTAGAAGATATTATAGGAGAATTAGAACATCAAGTAAAACCATTAAAAGAACAAAGTGAAAGAGCGATAGAATATAAAAATACTAAAGAAAAATTAGAAAGTCTAGAAATTGCTTTAATCGCTTATGACATCTATAATTTATCTAGTGAAGAGGAAATACTAAAAAATGAACAATCTACTCTTACTAAAGAAATAATAGATTTGAAAAATAATAATAATATAGATGATGGGAAATATCTTAAAAATAAAACAGAATTATTAACTAAAGAAAAAGATATAGACTTTATTCAAAAAGAATTGTTAAATAAAACAGAAGAGTTAGGTAAATTAAATACAGAGTTAAATGTATTAAAAGCACAAAGGAAAAATAAAAATAATAAAGATAATGCTAAAGAACTTGCTAATTTAATAGAAAATAAAGCAAGTCTTAAAAAAGAAATTAATATTTTAAATGAAAAGATAAGTGCTTTAGAAGAAGAAATTAAACATTTAGAAGAAGATAAAGCTACTTATACTAATAATATAAATGGCTTAAAATTAATGGTTAAAAACTATGAACAAACCTATAGTAAAAGAGAACGTGATATTCTTACTAATAAACATAAAATAGAATTATTAAAATTAGAAGAAGGGAGAGGTAATAATTTACCTATCTCTGTTAAGAAAATATTAGAATCTAAAACTTTAAATGGTATTCATAATATTATAGGAAATATTATTGATACTAAAGAAGAATATTTAAAAGCCTTAGAAATAGCAGTATCTAGTAGTAAGAACTTTATTATTACAGAAGATGAAGAAAGTGCTAAAGAAGCGATTAGATATTTAAAGAATAATAATCTAGGTAGAGCGACTTTCTTTCCTTTAAACGTTATAACTAGACGTTATATAGATTCTGATACTAAAAGTATTTTAACTAATTTAGATGGATTTATAGGAGTATTAGCAGATCTTATTAAAGTAGATGATAAATATAAAAAGATTATTTATAATCAATTAGGACAAGTATTAGTTGCAGAAGATATAGATAGTGCTGTTAGAATAAGTAAGAAAGTTAATAGAAAATATAAAGTTATTACTCTTGCTGGAGATGTTATAAATGTAGGAGGTTCTCTAAGTGGTGGAGCAGCTTATAAAGGTAGAAGTAGAGTAATGATTATGCAAGAGATTAATAATTCTACTAATATAATAACTAGTCTAGAAGAATCTAATAAAAAAATAATTTTAGATATTGATAATACTAAGAAAGATATAAACTCTATTGAAGATAAATTATATAATATAGAAAGAGAATTAAAAATTAAAGTAGAAGATATTACTAATAAGAATAAAGAATTAATTACTCTTAAAAATAGTATAGAAGATATCTCTAATAATATTAGTAATTTAGAAAGTGATGATACTTCATTAGATAAGAAAGAAGAAACTCTAATTAATAGATACTATGAAACTAGTAGTTATAAAGAAAAATTAGAATTAAAACTAGAGGCATTAAAGAAAGAAGTTGTTATACTTAAAGATAAAATAGCTAAAGAAGAAGAAGAATCTAAATATAAGAATAGTTTAATTAGAAGAAAAGAAGATGAAGTAAATGAGATATTAGTTAAGCTAAGTAGAATAGATGTTAAATTAGATAATTTACTAGATTCTTTAAATAGTGATTATTCTATTACTTATGAAAAAGCAAGAAATGATTATCCATTAGAATTAGATGAGAGTGATGCTAGAAGAAAAGTTAATAATTATAAAGCTACTATTAAAAATCTTGGTATGGTTAATTTAAATGCTATAGAAGAATATGAAAGAGTAAGTACAAGATATGAGTTTTTATTACATCAAAAAGAAGACTTAGAGAAAGCTGAAGCTACTTTATTTGAAATAATGGAAGAGATGGATAGTGTTATGAAAAGTGAATTTTTAAAGACATTTAACGCTATTAATGAAGAGTTTAAGAAAGTATTTAGAGAATTATTTAAAGGTGGAGTAGCAGAGTTAAAATTAACTGATGAAGATATTCTAACTACAGGAATAGAGATAAAAGCTTGTCCTCCAGGAAAGAAATTAACTACTATTAGTTTATTATCAGGAGGAGAAAAAACTCTAACAGCGATTAGTTTATTATTTGCAATTATTAATGTTAGAACAGTACCATTCTGTATATTTGATGAAGTAGAAGCAGCATTAGATGAAGCGAATGTTATAGAATTTGGTAAGTATTTATCTAATTATAGAGATAAGACTCAGTTTTTAATAATAACCCATAAGAAAAAGACTATGGAATATGCAGATACATTATATGGAATTACTATGCAAGAGTCTGGTGTATCTAAACTTGTTAGTGTCAAGTTAACAAATAATGAAGAATTAATATAGAGAAAAATAAATAAGTGTGATAAGATTATATTAAAGAAAATAAGAAAGGAAGTAATGAATGATGAAAGATGTTTTAGAGGATAAAATAAATCGTCAATTACAGGGTAAATTAATTCGTCATTTTTCTAAAGCTTCAGGTTTACTATGTGTTATCTGGGGGGGGGGCAGTTTAATAAATATCTAAGTAATATAATTACTTTCTTTTGTAGTGTAAATAGAATAGAGTAAGGGATTATTCTATTCTTTTATAATGTCAAAAATATTGATATAAAGGATTTGATGTGCTAATATTTAGTATAAAGATAGATAATTTAGATAAGAATAAGTAGTAAGGGAGAAAAGTGTATGGAAACAAATAACAAAAGAAAAGAAGTAATTATAATAGGAGTATTACTATTATTAATGATAGTAATAATAGTAGGGATAAGTTATGCTGCTTTCCAATATGGAAAAACAGGAAGTAAAGTAAACTCAATAACAACTGGATCTATAACAATGACTTATACTGAGACAGATAATGTAGTAAGTATAAGTGGAGCCCTACCTACAACAGACAAGACAGGAACAGTTAGATTAAATCCTGGAGAGTATTTTGATTTTAGTGTAAGTAGTGAAATAGTAGGAGATGTAAATATAAACTATGAAATATCTGCTAAAAAAGAAGATGGGAATACTATAAATGGAGAATATATAAAGTTATATCTAACTAAATTAAACTCAGATGGTAGTGAAGAAGTCTTAATGGTACCAGAGACATATAATGAAGAAAGTACATCAAATACATATACAGGAAGACCATCAGGAGAGATGAGTTTATATACAAGTAGTATGAATAGTAGTGAAGATAATAACTATAGA
>CALVVD010000068.1 GCA_944363745.1 uncultured Bacilli bacterium
GTTCCCAAGAGTTGACTTTAAAAATGTAAAACTAGTTACCATGATGACTCCAGAACATACAGTTATTGCAACCCCTGCCTTTCCACCAATGCACTTAACTAATACCTTAGGAGAATATGCTGCATCAAAAGGTCTAAAAATATTAAGAATAGCAGAAGCTAGTAAATATCCACATGTTACTTACTTCTTTGATGGAGGAGAAGAAAAAGATATTCCTAATACCGATAAAATAATCGTTCCAAGAAAAGATGTTGCAACTTATGATATGTATCCTGCTATGAGTGCTTATGAAGTAACAGATAAACTAATAGAAGTTATGGATAAATACGATTTAATCATCCTAAACTTTGCTAACTGTGATATGGTAGGACATACTGGTAAATTTGATAAAGTTGTGGAAGCGGTAAAGGCAGTTAATGAAAATATAGGAAGACTATATGAAGCAAGTAAAGAAAAAGACTTTACGATGTTTATAACAGCAGACCATGGTAACTCTGAAATCATGGAAGACGATAAAGGAGAAGTTATAACTGCTCACACAACTAGTCCTGTTCCATTTATTATTACAGACCATAATATAAAAGAAATAAAAACAGGTAAACTAGGAGATATCGCTCCTACAATACTAAAATATATGGATATAGAAAAACCAGACGAAATGACAGGAAATAACTTGATTTAGTTTGTTAAATAATGCATACTATAAGTAGGAGGGTTTATTATGACTGATGAAGAATTAAAATTAAAAAAACAAGAATATGCCGAATTATTTCAAAGTAGAATCGCAATAATTACAAAAAGAGATGAACTGCTTGAAAAGGAGATTGTAAAGGAATTTGTTGATACAGATAATAAACTTAATGCTACTAATAAAAAATGTCGTAGTTTATATGAGGAAATAATTGCTGCTGAACAAGAAAAATGTCCTCATCCCGCTTGGTATTTTTATAGATACAGTGAAGATACTTACGAAGGAAAAGTTTATTGGACTTGTAAATGTGTCGCTTGTGGAAAAGAATTAGAAGATGTTCGTAGTAGAGACTATCCACATAATAGAGTTATATACAAAGAAAGTTCCTTTGCTAAACCAACTATAAGTGATATGTCATATAAAGAAGTAGCAGATAAATGGGTTAAATTTATGGAAGATTTTCCACAAGAAGATAAATCTATTGAAGAAAAAGGAAGAACATTTACTAAAATGATGAATCCAAGTAAAATAAACTAGTAATAGTTTAAAGTTTAATTTATTTCAAACAATTTTGAAATATCTATATCTAAAGCAAGAGAAATTCTATAAATGGTATCAACTGAAAAAGTTTTGATACCTTTTTTTGATTCAATACGTCTAATAAACTTATGAGAAACTCCTACTTCTTCATCTAAAACAGCTTGAGTAATACCTTTCTCTTTTCTGTACTTTTTAATATTTATAGCAATTAATATATATAATTCTTCTTTAGATATTTCTAAGATAATACCACTATTATTATGGCAAAAAAGAAAAATATATGTAAACTATTGTTTTATATTACTGTAAAAACTATTATAATAAGAAGAGAAGTAAAATGAAGAAATGTAAGTATTGTAGAATAGAGATAGATAAAAATGCTAAGCTCTGTCCTTATTGTAAAAGAAGTTAGAAAAGTTCTACTTTAAAAAGATTTCAAGGAGTATTAATAGGTTTAGTCTTTCTATTTACTATCATCATACTAAATGAAATATGAATTAATAGTGATGATTTTCTAGGTCTATATTACATTGAAGGATATGTAAAAAAATAATTCTAATAAAAATCTATTTTATATATCAGTAACTTTTACTGCTTACGATAATGCAGAAAATGCCGTAGGAACTTGTGGAGATTATAATATGAGCCTTAATGCCTATGGAAGTTGGAAATTCAAAGCAGCTTGCAATAGTGAAGGAAGTCAAGTTGCATCTTACAAGTTACAGGATATTAAAATATGATTACTTTTTCCACAGACTTTGTGGAAATTAAATATCCAGTAATGGTTATTTTTTGTTAAAACAATGTAATTGACAAATAAAAAAATCATAGTATAATAACAAAGCATATAAAGGGGAGATATTATGACTGATGAAGAACTTAGTGAAACTGAACGATATTTGAATGCTTTAATTAAAAATCAGAAAGAATTAGTAAGAGTTTTAAAAGAACTTTATGCAGATATTCCTGAAGTAAAAGAATTTTATGAAACTATACAATCTTTAAAAAGTTTAAAATCTAAAATAAATACTTTAACACCTAAAGTAAATATCGAAAGACAAAAAAGATGTTCCCATCCTATATGGTATTTATTATTTAAACCAAATAATATTAATGAACAATCAAAAATATCTTGTCAATGTATAAAATGTGGTAAGAAAGAAACTAGACTGCTTTGTGAATTTCCAGGAGATTTTATAATAGAAAAAGATATAACTTATGATAGTATAAAGCATATCTATGATGAATTTATGAAAGATATAAGTACTGAAGAAAAAAATAATGAGAATGAAACAGCTAAAAAATTTGTTAAAAAAATAAAAGTAGAATATAAAGAATATTAAAATTTGACAAATAATTTTTTTCAAGTAAAATAGTTATAAAAAGGAGAACTATTTGTATGAAAGAAGAAGATAATAGTAAAGTTTATATAAAGTATAAAGATAAGAAAAAAATAGTAAAACTAAGTCAAAAACAAATACTTAACATACCAGATAACTACTGCATAGAAGACAATATAGAAGAAATCATCTTTGAAAATATTTGTTTGTTTTATAAATTTAATTTAAAAGTAGCAAATGCAGATACTAAAGTAATCTTTAGAAATTGTGATATTAACGATTTAGTTGTAAATAATGGTAAAGTTTATTTAACAGATGTTAATGCTACTTATATAAAAGGAATCAATAATAAATCATTTGCTTTAAAAGAAAATAATGAAATAGGTATGGATATAAAAATAAAAGCAGAAACAGTATTAATAAGTGGTAATTTAAAAGAAGCTAATACAGAAATTGAAGCAAAAAAAGTAATCATATCTTCTGCGATTATAGATACATTTTTTGATTTCTTTGTAAGAACTAAAAAACTAAATATAGCAAATAGTGAATTTAAATCAAGTTCTATATTATCTCTAGATTATCAACAAGCTTTAGTAACAGAAACAAGTTTTAATACCCATATTTTTACAGTTAATGGTACAAACTATATGACAGAAGATAAAAAAATAGTTATATCTAACGATACTAAAAACAACGAAGAATATTTAAAAAGTTATTTATGGCTTGAATTTTTAAAAAGACTAAGAGATAAAGTTAAAATGATTAATAAAGCAGATTATAAAAATGCTTGTAAACAAATAACAGAAGAAGCTGATAAAAAAATAAAAGAATATAAAGAGAAGATAAATGATTTTGAATTAGAAATACAAACATTACAGAACAAAATAAATTATGAAGAGCAAATAAAAGTTGATAAAGGAATAGAAAAAAGAAAGATTTTATCTAAAAGGAAAATAGGTAGTATTGAAGGTGTTGTTGATAAAAAAGAAGATTAATAATCACAGATTTGTGGAAAACTAATAACCAGTATTTGGTTATTTTTCTCTTTAAAATAGAACTAATGTATTATATAATAGAGCAAAAAGGAGGAAAAACTATGCAACGAATTATTTTTCATATCGATGTTAATAATGCCTTTCTATCTTGGACTGCAATTTATCTTTTAAACCATGGCTATAAACAAGATATCAGAAAGATTCCTTCAGTAATAGGAGGGGACGAAAAAGCAAGAAGAGGTATTGTCCTTGCTAAAAGTCCTATCGCTAAAAAATATGGAATAGTAACAGCAGAGACATTATATAGTGCAAGAAGTAAATGTAAAACCTTACAAGTATTTCCTCCAAACTATGACTTTTATAAAGAAGAGTCTAAGAAGTTATATAATTATCTATCACAGTATACACCTATAATAGAACAATACTCTATTGATGAGTGTTTTCTTGACCTTACTGGAACAACACTTCTTTATGGTAATGATTATGTATCTCTAGCTCACAAAATAAAAGATGAAATTAAAGAAAAGTTTGGTTTCACTGTCAATGTGGGAATTGGAGAGAATAAACTATGTGCAAAAATGGCTAGTGACTTTGAAAAACCAGATAAAGTACATACTCTCTATTTAAATGAAGTTAAGACTAAAATGTGGCCTTTAAAAGTAAATGATTTATTTATGCTAGGTAAAAGTTCTGCTAAAAAATTAAATGACTTAGGAATATATACTATTAAAGATTTAGCAGAAGCTAACATCAACTTACTAAGAAGACATTTTAAAAGTCAGGGGGATTATTTTAAAGAAGCAGCTTTAGGAATAGATTATAGTAAAGTAGAACCTCGAAATGCTAAGAATAAGTGCATTAGTATTTCAAGAACATTGCCTTATGATGTAACTAGAAAAGAAGACTTATTAAAAATATTATTTAGTGAAACAGAAGAAGTATCTTTTACTTTAAGAGACCAAAAACTATATGCAGGAACAATCGCTGTTACTTATAGAAATAATTTATTTAAAAACTATTCTCATCAACTGACTTTAGATAATCCTACTAATGTAACAGAAGAAATTTATAAAGCCGTTAAAAACATTTTTGAAGCTAGTTGGAAAGAAGATCCTATTAGAAATATAGGAATAAGGTTAGGTGATTTAAAAGAAAAAGCCATTAGTCAAATATCTTTATTTGAAGAATCTGATGTAAAAGTAGAAGATAAAGTTGAAGAAGTAATGGATAGTATTATTAAGAAATATGGCAAAGGTAGTGTTATAAGAGCTAGTAAGAAAGAAGAAGATTATAATATAGAAAAAAGGTAATAAAAAAGTTTTTCACAGTTTTTGTGGAAAAACTTAATTTAAAAGATTATCAATAATGGTATTAATTTCCTTATCATCTAATGTAATATCTTCGTTAATAAGACCAATATCAGGATGCACATTATCTACTTTATGAAAATCAGAGCCTATCGTAGTTATAAGATTATGATGTTTAGCAAAATTATTCCAATGTATACACTCATTAATTTTATTACCATTTCTATCTAAATAAACATAATTAGCTTCAATACCGTCAGGTTTCATCTCATTAACTAGATTTAATATATCATTATCAGTTAAACCATCTTCATATTTGTAAGCTACAGGATGAGCAAGAATTACTTTACCACCAGCTTCTCTTATTAAATCACTAGCTTCCATAGGACTTATAGTTTCTTTTTCAACATAACAAGGACACCCTTCATTCATTATTGTTTCAATAAATTCTCCTCTTTCTGGAACATAACCAAAAATTTTTAACAGTAATTCTTCATTATCTATATTTTCTACAATATTAGAAGCGATATGAGCTTTAGTAACGCCATCAATCTTATCTAAAGAATTTACATCAATGACATAGCCAAACTCTTTTAATTTTGTAGCAACATCATGTAAATAAATATGTCTAGCATTTCTATTAGAGTATAACTTATCTGTCAATAGCTTATTATTAATATCAAAGTTATATCCTAATACATGAATACCTATTCCCTTATATTTAGTAGATATTTCTACAGCGGTGATTAATTTAACATTATTCTCTTTCGCATAATTAAATAAATCATCATTATAAG
>CALVVD010000069.1 GCA_944363745.1 uncultured Bacilli bacterium
CCAAATAATTTATTTTCACCTGTCGCAGGATTTCTTGTAAAAGCAACACCTGTACCACAAGTATTTCCCATATTACCATAAACCATCATCTGCACATTAACTGCAGTACCCCAATCATCAGGAATATTATTAAGACGTCTATAAGTAATCGCTCTATCATTATTCCAACTTCTAAAAACAGCTTTAATGGCTTCTATTAACTGTTCTTTAGGATCTTCTGGAAAAGGTTTATTAGTAAGACGAATATATTCTTCTTTATATTTTTTTATTATTTCTAATAAATCTAAATCTGTTAAGTCAGTATCTAATTTTACACCTTTAGATTTTTTAAATCTTTCAAATAAATATTCAAAAGAACTCTTAGGTAGAGCCATAACAACATCAGCATACATAGAGATAAATCTTCTATAACAATCATAGGCAAAACGTCTATTATTAGTAAGATTAGCTAGTGTTTCTGCTACTTCATCATTCATACCAAGATTAAGAATAGTATCTAACATTCCAGGCATAGAACTTCTAGCACCACTTCTAACTGATACTAATAGGGGATTATTTTTATCTCCTAATCTTTTATTAGTTATTTTTTCTAACTCGGCAACTTTAGCAAATATTTCACTAATAATGTCATCACTTAAGACTCCATTATTATGATAATAACTTAAACAAGCCTCAGTTGTTATAGTAAAACCACTAGGTACAGGGAGTCCTAAAGAAGTCATTTCTGCAAGATTAGCACCTTTACCTCCTAGTAAATCTTTCATATCTTTATTACCTTCAGAAAAAGCATAAACGTATTTCATTTATATCCTCCTTATTCTTATATAAGTATAACAGATACTAAATAATTTTTAAAGACGATATTTTTATGATATACTTAGACTGAGGTGTAGTTATGAATAAAAAAATATTATTAAAACTTAGTGGAGAATCTTTAAGTGGTAACAAAGAGTTTGGTATTGATAAGGAAAAAGTATTAGAAATCGCTAAAGAGATTAAAGAGTGTTTAGAGTTAGGATTTTCTATTTCTATTGTAATTGGTGGTGGTAACTTTTGGCGAGGCAAAGATAATAGTTTTATAAGTAGTCCTACAACTGATTATATTGGGATGCTATCAACTGTTATGAATGCCCTAGCTTTAGAAGATATATTTAAACAAATTGGAGTTAAAGCTAAAGTTTTATCTGCTATTGAAATGAATAAGATAATAGATTTTTATAAAAGAGATAGTATTATAGATAATGAAGTTATTATATTTGCAGCAGGAACATCTAACCCATACTTTTCAACTGATACAGCAGCAGCCTTAAGAGCAGCAGAAATAAAAGCAGATATTTTAGTAAAAGCTACTAATGTAGATGGTATTTATGATAAAGATCCTAAAGTATATAGTGATGCTAAATTAATTAAAGAAACTACTTACGATGAAGTTATAAATAAAAAGTTAAAAGTAATGGATTTAACGGCTATTACTCTATGTATGGATAACTCTATTCCTATTAAAATATTTAATATAAATAAAAAAGGTATGTTAAAAGAAGTATTAACTACTGATAATATTGGTTCTATTGTAAAATAAAATGTTGGAAAATAATATTCCAACATTTTTATTATATCTTATAAACTTTATTTTTACCTTGTCTTATTCTTTGATACTGTTCATTTAAAGTACTCTTTGTATAATATACCGCTCCTTTTAAATCAACATCATCATCTAAAAATTCATAATGTTTCTTATTGCTTTTCCAAACTTCTTCATGTTTATCTATAAAACTGCTATTAAGATAATCAGTATTTAAATTATAAATATCACTAACTTTCCCCCTATCTTGTAACATTTTCTCAAAATAATAAGAGAATTTATCTAAATCATAAGCCCCACCATGCAAATGATAAATATCATAGAAATCTTTCGCTCTTGTATTTAAGAGAGATGGGTTATTTGACTCAGCTATAATACATAATTTTTCTGCTAGTGTCTCTTCCATAGAAGGTACTACTATTTCATATTCTTCATCTTTAGAAAAGACTTTAGGGACTATCTTCTTTTCTCTTTCATAAATACAAGGATGATTTTCTCTATAATCAATACCTATAGGATGATTAATTTTTCCATATTTAGCAGCGATGGGAAATTTAATAATACCAGTATATGTTCTTTTAGGAATTCCTCTTAAAATATAATCAAAATCGTTATCACTTTCTTTATCACACATAGCATTTACTAAAAGTATTAAAGGGTCATGATGATCTATTGTGCTAGTTAAATCTATATCAGTAATAGGTCTTACTAATTTTCTTAAATGAACAAACTGAGCGAAACTACCCTTTACAATCATATCTTCACGGCAATCAATCTTGCTCAGTCTATAAAGTAAGCCTCTTGAAAAGAAAGTATTATAAATATTTGTAATACTAATATTAAGATGCTTAGATTCTTTATTTAAATATGATTTTAAACTATCAGAATTACTAAAAGTATTCATATATTACATCCCCTTCTTTTAATTTGTATATTATACAACAAACAACTATACAAGTCAAAAATAACCATTACTTTATTGATTTTTAACTAAAGTTACCTTATAATAATCAGTATTACATCAAGAAAGGAATTGTGGTTATAGTGTTTTTAATATGTATGTTAATGCCTGCTAGTATTTCTATTTTTGTAGAGAGAAAAATAAACGGTAGAGAAAAAAATACTAGTGATTTAATTTTAAAATATTTATTTTATACATTTTTTATTACTACTATTATGAATACTTTTATCTATTTATTTAGTAGTGAGAAAATGTTTCATTATGCAGAATATACTTTTAGTTATGATTTTTGTTTAAAATATATGTGGTTAAGTATATTTGTATCTTTTTTCTTACCATATATTTTTAAAATAATAAGTGCTAATATATCTATTAATTTAGAGATAAGAAAAAAAAGAAGAAGTAAAAATAATGAAAAAACTAAAGAAGTTAAAGAAAATAAAAAAGAAGTTAAAAAGACTGCAAAAAAGAAAAATAATAAAAGCAATTAAATGGGGATTGACTTTTATTATAATACTTTTATCTCTTATTATTATTTTTAGCACTAATTGGGCTTTAATTAATTGTCAATTTGATAATTTTGATCAAATATTATTTACTTTAACTAGTTCTGTATCAACAGCAAGTAATGATATAATTACAGATTTTATATGTAAAAATATTTTAATTCCTTTAGGTATTACTGTTCTTATTATGATTATAGCAATAGTTATAAAACATTTTTTTACATATATAGAAGCATATTTTAAGATAAATATTAAGAATAAAACTATAAAATTAAATTCTTATACTATTATTAATGTTATACTAGTACTTTGTTTATTAAGTTATTCTATATATTATGCAATGAGTAATTTATATATTTTTAACTATATAAAGTATAGTTATATAGAATCAAACTTTTTAGAGGTTAACTATGCTAATCCTAAAAAGGTAAAATTAGAATTTCCAAAAAAGAAAAGAAACCTAATTTATATATTTTTAGAGTCTATGGAATCAACTTATGCAGATAAACAAAGTGGCGGAGCCTATAATATTAATTATATTGAAGAATTAACTGATTTAGCTTTAGAAAATATTAATTTTTCTTCTACTGATTTAATTGGTGGAGCTCATATGGCTTATAATACTTCATGGACTATGGCGGCAATGGTCTCACATACTTCTGGTATTCCTTTAAAGACTATTTTTAATCAAGATGATAAAAGTACTTATAGTGATGGTACTACTCTTAAAGGAGCATATTCTCTTGGGGATATATTAAAAGATGAAGGTTATAAACAATATATAATGGTTGGCTCTGATTTAACTTTTGGAGGGCGAAGAGTTTATTTTAAAAATCATGGTAATTATACTGTATTTGATTATTTTACAGCGATAGATGATGGAATTATTGATGAAGATTATTATGTTAATTGGGGTTATGAAGATAAAAGAATGTTTAATTATGCTAAAGATGAATTAACAAAAATTGCAAAGAAAGATGAGCCATTTAATTTTACTATGTTAACAGCAAATACACATTTTCCAGATGGATATATTGAAAAAGATTGTAAGTATGACTATGAAGATCATTATTTAAACTCCGTCGCTTGTTCTAGTGAAGAATTAAAAGAATTTATTGATTGGATAAAGAAACAAGATTTTTATGAAAATACTACTATTATATTAGCAGGAGATCATTTAAGCATGAATACATATTCGTTTGAAGATATAGATCCTAATTATAATAGAAGTATCTATAATGTTTATATAAATTCTCCTATAGATACTAATTGTAGTAAAAATAGAGAGTTTACTACTTTTGATTATTACCCTACTACTCTTGCTTCTTTAGGAGTTAAAATAGATGGGGAAAGACTGGGGCTTGGTACTAATTTATTTAGTTGTAAAAAGACTTTATCTGAGGAATATGGTAATGATTATATAGATGAAAGATTAAAAGAAAAATCAATATTTTATGATGAGTGTATTGCTAAAGAATGTAAAAAGGATAAGTAGTTAACCTATCCTTTTTTATTTTGCTAATTCTTCACTAATTAAGTTACTTATCTCAGTTGGATTATCTAAACTCATTCCTTCAATAAGTCTAGCTTCAGCATATAGTATTTTACTATATTTCTCTAATGTATCATAATCTTTATTTTCATATAAAGTTTTTAATTTATCTGCAATTGGATGATTTTCATTAATCTCCATTACAGTACTTGCTTTTACACCAGTATCAGTTGGCATAGCATCCATTACTTTTTGCATTTCTACCGATACAGCACCTTTACTAGTTAGACATACAGGATGATTCTTTAAACGATGAGTGAAAGCTACTTCATTAACACCATTATTTAGAGCATCATGCATCTTTGTAAACATATCTTTATACTCTTCATTAGTTTTCTTTAACTCTTCCTTCTCTTCATCACTTTCAAAGTCTGCCTCACTACTTGCTACATTGACAAAATTCTTCTCTTTATAATTCATCATTACCTTAAAGACAAATTCATCTAAGTAATCAGTTAAATATAAGATATCTATACCCTTCTCTTTAGCAGCTTCAACCTGTGGTAATAAATCTATTTTATCTATAGTCTCACCACATGCATAATAAATTGACTTATCGTCATCATTCATATTAGAGACATATTCTGAAAGTGTAACCATCTTTTTCTCTTTAGATGAATAGAAAAGTAATAAATCTTGTAATGTTTCTTTAGCCATACCATATGATTCATAGATACCTACTTTAAGTTGTATTCCAAAGTCTTTAAAGAACTTCTCATAGTTTTCTCTATCATTTTTAAGCATTTTTTCTAGTTCTTTTTTAATCTTAGACTCAAGGCTCTTAGCGATAGATTTAATTTGATAGTTCTCTTGTAAAGTCTCTCTTGAAATATTTAAAGATATATCTTCACTATCAACAATACCTTTAACAAAACTAAAGTAATCAGGTAA
>CALVVD010000070.1 GCA_944363745.1 uncultured Bacilli bacterium
AAGTATGGCAGTTAAAAAATTAAAAAGCATGCCTAATTTAAAAGTTATTAGTATTACAGGTAGTTATGGCAAGACTAGTAGTAAAAATATATTGGCAGATATATTAAATATTAAATACGCTACACTACCAACTCCACGTAATTTAAATACACCATATGGACTTATTATTACTATTAATAACCATCTTGATAAATTTACAGATATCTTTATCGCTGAGATGGGGGCTTATGTTAGAGGAGAGATAAAAGAACTTTGTGATTTAGTTCATCCTAAATATGGTATTCTAACTAGAATTGGTACTGCTCATTTAGAAAGTTTTGGTAGTGAAGAGAATATTCAGAAGACTAAATTTGAACTTATTGAATCATTACCTGTTGATGGTATTGGGGTTTTAAATAAAGATGATCCTAAACAAGTTAGTTATAAATTAAAAAATAAATGTAAAATACTTTGGATTGGTATTGATAATAAAGATGTAGATGTGTATGCTACTGATATAAAATGCTCTAATGTAGGAACAACCTTTAATGTTATATTTAAAGGTGATAAGAAAAAATATGAATTTGAAACAAAACTATTAGGAAAACATAATGTTTATAATATCCTAGCAGGACTTGCTTTAGGACGTGAATTTGATATCTCTATTACAAAACTACAACAAGCGGTTAGAAATGTTAAGCCAGTTGAACATAGACTAGAACTTAAGAAAATGGGATATTTCTATCAAATAGATGATGCTTATAATTCTAATCCTGTAGGTGCTAAGAGTGCTTTAGAAGTATTATCTATGATGCCAGGTTTAAAAGTAGTAGTCACTCCTGGTATGATAGAACTTGGTGATAAAGAAGAAGAACTTAATAAAGAGTTTGGTAAACAAATAGCAACAATTAGTAAAGCAGATTATGTTGTATTAATAGGTGAAAAAAGAACCCTTCCTATTAAAAAGGGACTTAAAGATGCTAAATTTAATATGGACAATTTAATAGTTTACAATGATGTAAAAGAAGCATATAATTTTATAAGAGGTATAAAGACTAAAAAAGATATATATGCTTTGTTTGAAAATGATTTACCTGATACATATAATGAAAAGTAGGAGAGTGATAATATGAAAATAAAATTAGGTGTTGTATTCGGTGGTGAAACTGTTGAACATGAAGTTAGTATAATATCAGCAGTTCAAGCTATGAATAAAATTGATCAGGAAAAATATGATGTCATACCAATTTATATTACTAAAGATGGTGAATGGTATACAGGAAATATGTTAATGGATGTCGAAGTATATCAGGATTTAGATTTAATAAAGAAATATGCTACTAATGTTGTATTATATAAAAAAGATGGAGCTTTTGTTCTTCAAAGTAAAGGATTATTTAAAAAAATAGTTACAGATTTAGATGTAGTATTTCCAATTGTTCATGGTACTAATGTTGAAGATGGTGTTTTACAAGGATATTTTCAAACAATAGGAATTCCATATGTTGGTCCTAATGTTTATGCAGCAGCAGTTGCTCAAGATAAAGCTTATATGAGAGATATCTTTAAAGCAAATGACTTACCAATTCCAAATTATATTTGGTTCTATGATACAGATTATAAAAATGAACCTGATGAAATAATTAAAAGAGTAGAAAAGATTAAATATCCTGTTATTATTAAACCTGCTACAACTGGTAGTAGTGTAGGAATAGGTGTTGCTAAAGATAAAGATGAACTTATTAAAGCGATAGAAGAAGCTATTAATTATGATAGTAAAATAGTTGTAGAAGAAGTTATTAAAAACTTAATGGAAGTTAATATTGCTGTTTTAGGTAATTCTGAAAACTGTGAGACAAGTGTTATAGAAGAAGTTTTATCTAAGAGTGCTTTCTTAACCTATGATGAAAAATATATTGGTAGTGGTAAAGTTAAAGGTAAATTAGGGGCTAAAATGACTCCATTAAAAGGATCTAAAGGAATGGCTTCAGCTGATAGAAAGATACCTGCAGATCTTACTGATAAAATGACTAAAGAAGTGGAAGATTTAGCTGTTAAAGTATTTAAAGTATTAGGAAATAGTGGTAATGCTCGTATTGATATGTTAATTGATAGTAAAGCTAAGAAAGTCTATGTTAATGAGATTAACTCAATTCCAGGATCACTTGCTTTCTATCTATGGGATCCTAAAGGAAAAGATTATACTGAACTATTAGATGATATGGTTAGTATTGCTATTAAAGATTATAAGAAACGTGAAAGTAAAACTCATTCATTTAATACGAATATCTTACAAGGCTTTGCTAAAAATGGTATTAAAGGAATGAAAGGAAAATTACAAAATAAATAAAACTGTATTAGTAAAACTAGTACAGTTTTTACATTTGTTGACAAATATCTATGGTTATGTAATGTTGTGATAATAAAAAGGTGTTATAATAACAATAGGAGAGTGAATATTATGGAGAAAAAGAGTAACAAAGGGTTAATTGTATTTATTATAATATTAATTATCTGTATTATAGGATTAGTATTCTATATATTAGTAGATAAAGATATTATTAAACTTAATAGTACTAATACAGAAAATACTCAAGTGGAAGAAAAAAATACTAGTGAAAATGAAAAAGAAGATGAAGGAATAGAACTTAGTGTTGATAATGAGAATATTAAAACTTTATTTAATAATGCTCATCATATGTCTATAGGACCAGAATCTCAAATTTATAAAGATGGTGGTTATAAGGTAAGTGATATGACAACTGATGAGAAATTCACCTTACTAGCTAACCAATGGTATAATGAGTTAAATACACATAGTGACTATATAGGACAAACTAATGACCAAATAACAGAATTAAATGAAGATACATTAAAAAGCTTATATGAAAAGACTTTTGGGCCTAATACTTATGAAAGACCTACTCAAATAACAGATGGTCTATGTGCTACTTTTACATACGATGAAACATATCAAGGTTATATTGCAAGAAATGGAGCAGGATGTGGTGGTACGAGTGCTTTTAGTGTTTATGAAAAGATAATAAGTGCCACTAAATATAATGATAGAATAGAAATAGTAAGTTCTGCTTTTTATATAGATGGAGAGTCTAAACAAATATATAAAGATTATAATAAAACAACATCTTTAGGAGGCCTACTTATTGATGAAAATACAGTTAGTAGTGCTGAAGAAAGAGAAAATATCTATAATCAATATATAGAAGATAATAAAGATAAATTAGAACAATATACATATACTTATACTCTTAATGAAGATGGATTTTATTATCTAACAAGTGTAGAAAGAACTAAAGAATAAGATAAAACTACTGAAAATTTACTCAGTAGTTTCTTTTAATTTCTCATTAATTATCTTCAAGTTATTATTTAGTCTAGGATCATTCGGTTCCATTTTTAAAGCTTTTTCTAAAAATACCTTACTAGCTTCTATTTCTCCTTTATTATAATAAGATATACTAAGTAGGTCATAAGGAGTATAATCAAAACTAAATGTTTCATTGATATAAATCTTAGTATGGTCTTTAATATTTAAAGCTTTGTTTACATAATTAATAACATTATCATAATCATTTAAAACATAATAGAGTAGAGCCATCTCCATATAAGGATCTCTTAAGTATGGGGCCTCTTTAATCGCTTTTTCTAACCATAATTTCGCTTCATCGTATCTTTTTAAATTCTTATAACATCTACCAATAAATCTCATAGAAGCACATCTCTCATCTTTCCAAGTAGCCTTTTCTAAACCTAAGTGTCTAATTAAAGTATCAATTGCTTCATTATATTTGCCATAATACATATATTCACGTCCTAAGTAATGCATATTTCTATCATCATTAGGATCTTCTTTAACACTCATTTCAAGTAAAGGAAGATAACTGCTTCTAGATTTAGTTCTATCAGGATAGTGATTCAAAATAATATTATCAGTAACACTAAATGTTTCCACACCATCATATTTTAATATTTCATGAACAGGATGATACCAAGAATAACCTAATCTTTTATGTATTTTTTCATAGTAAAAACTTATTATTGGATTATTGTTTTCATCTAAATACCAATTATAAATATATCTAAGTCTTGTTGTATTATTACACCAAGCTTTTTCAAGTTCTTCTCGCCATCCAGGTAAGAATACTTCATCTAAATCTGTACAAACACAAATGTCTGCATCAAGTGGTACTAACTTTAAAGATTCATTTCTTGCTACATCAAATCGCCAAGGTTCTATTTTTTTAATTTCTACATGAATACCTTTTTCTTTAAGTTTTTCTACAGTATTATCAGTAGAACCAGTATCAAGAACATAAATATCATCAGCTTCTTTCATAGATTCATACCATCTATCCACAAATTTCTCTTCATTTAAACAGATAGCATAAACACATACTTTATATTTACTCATAAACACACCTCTATATATTGTATGAAATAATTATAAAAAAGTAATAATTGCATATAAATATATTAAGGAGGACGTTATGATAAAAAGAATAATTTATAGTTTATTACCGGTTGTTGGAGGAGCGATAGTAGGGTTAATTATATCAGGATATATGGATTACAGGGATATGGTAAAGCCACCACTAAGTCCACCGGGAATTGTATTTCCTATTGTTTGGACTATCCTTTATATTTTAATGGGAATATCTTATTTTATTGCTACTAAAGATAATAAAGATGTTAAAGAATTAGATCAAATTTATTTGTTGCAACTATTTGTAAACTTTTTATGGCCGGTAATTTTCTTTGTGTTAAAGATGTATTTTACAGCTTTTCTTTGGATAATTCTATTAATAATTTTAGTAGTTGCTATGATTAAAGAATTATTAAATAGAAATAAAATTAGTGGTTATCTACAAGTTCCTTATTTTATCTGGTTATTATTTGCAACGTATTTAAATTTAGGTATTACTTTATTAAACTAAAAAACTCACAAATTGTTGTGAGCTTTTTAAATACTATGGACCAGTAGGACCAGTTGGACCGGTAGGACCTGTAGCCCCAGTTGGACCAGTAGGACCAGTGACACCGCTTGCTCCTGTAGGACCACTTACTCCAGTTGGACCAGTTGGACCTGTAACACCACTTGCACCTGTAGGTCCAGTAGCTCCACTAGCACCCGTAGGACCAGATACTCCTGTGGCTCCAGTAGCACCAGTTGCTCCCGTTGCCCCAGTTGGTCCAGTCGCTCCACTTACACCAGTAGGGCCACTAACTCCTGTAGGACCAGTAGGGCCTTGTGGAATACTTAAACTTAATATAAAGTTAGGTGCAGTTCCAGTTATACTAGCAGTTGCCGTAGAACCAGGTGCACCAGTTGTAACAGTACCTATAGCAAGACTAGGTGTTGCTCCTGTTGTTCCCGTAGCTCCCGTTGCACCCGT
>CALVVD010000071.1 GCA_944363745.1 uncultured Bacilli bacterium
ATATAATTAGTTACGATAAAGATAGTATATATGATTAAATTTTAGCCATAATAGAAATAGGTGATGATATGAAAAATATTTCTATTTGGCAAGATACTGTTAATCAAAGTAACTATAAAGCGTTAAATGAAAATATAGATGTAGATATTTTAATAATTGGTGGAGGTGTTACAGGTTGTAATACCTTTTATCAATTTAAAGATGATAAAAGAAAGATTGCTTTGGTAGAAAAAAATAAATTAGGTAGTGGAGCATCTAGTAGAAGTAGTGCTAAACTAACTTTTTTACAAGAAGATATTTATACTAAACTTAAATCTATTTTCGGAAGAGATAAAACATATCTTTATTATCGTAGTCAAAAAGAAGCACTTAGTACTATTAAAAAGCTAATAGAAAAAGAAAATATAGATTGTGATTTTAAGAGTAGTAAATCTTATCTATATACAATAGATTTTAATAATATTAAAAAAATCGAAAAGGAAAAAGAAATACTTTCATCTTTTGGAGAAAAAACTATATCTATTAAAAAAATGCCTAATAATATAAAAATAAAAAGTGGCTTTTATGTCAATGATACTTATACTTTTCATCCTTTAAAATATATTAAAGAAATAGTAAAAAAATCTATTAGTACTAATCATAAAGTCTATGAGAATACAAAAATAATTAAAATAGAAAAATGTGAAGACTATTATAAATGTTATACCGAAAATAATATTATTAAAACTAAATATATAGTTCTAGCACTACATTATCCTTATTTTTTATTTCCTTATTTAATGCCTTTAAAAGTATATTTAGAAAAGTCTTTTTTATGTTGTTCTAGAAAAGAAAAATGCTTTGACTTTAATGCTATCAACATAGAGAAGCCACTTAACTCTATTAGATATTATAATAATTATTTATTAACTGTCTCATCATCATCTAATTTAGCATTTTCATCAAATAGTAAAAAGATGGTAGATGAATTATTACAAAATACTAATATAAATAATTATGAATATATTTGGAGTAATTATGATTTAATAACTCTAGATCATTTACCTTTAATAGGCTTTATAGATAAAAATATAATTATTTCTACTGGTTATAATACCTGGGGTAATACTAATAGTGTTATAGCAAGCACTATTATTAAAGATTTAATAGATAATAAAGCTAATATATATAAAGATTTATTTAATCCTAAAAGATGTTTTAATAAAGGAAAATTAATTAATTATCCAATAAATATTTATAGTAATATTTATAGTTTTATAGATAGTAAAGTAAATAAAAATAAATCATTTTATAATGGTAATCCTAAGTTTATAAATAAAAATGGTAAGAAAATAGCAATATATAAAGATGATAAAGGTAAGGAACATATTGTTTATAATAAATGTCCTCATTTAAAATGTAGTTTGGTATTTAATGAAGTAGAGAAGACTTGGGATTGTCCTTGTCATGGTTCTAGATTTGATTTAGATGGTAAATGTATTATGGGACCAAGTAACTTTGATATAAGTTATAAATAGTTATTTTCCTAATATTTAATTTATGTTATACTAAAGTAGTAAAGGATTGATAATTATGAATGATGAAATAATTAGAAAGAGTAAAGTAAGTATATTAAAAAGTTATGGAGAAAATTTTACTAAAAAGGAATATATTACTAATCCTGCTATTGGTAGAGAAGAAGAAATTAAACAATTAGTTTTAATACTATTAACCCCTGAAAAATCTGCTATTTTAACAGGAAAACCTGGTGTTGGTAAAACGGCTATCGTAGAAGGACTTGCTTATCGTATTCAAATTGGTAATGTTCCTGATCTTTTAAAGAATTATCAAATTATTAAAGTTAACACATCAGCATTACTTGGAGTTGATCCTGATACTGGAGAGAGTAAAATACAAATACTTTTAGATGAATTAAAGAGTTATTCTAATTTAATTTTATTTATAGATGAAATCCATACTTTAATGGGTAGTAAAGGAGAATCACTTGACTTTGCTAATATGTTTAAACCAGGTCTTGATAGAGGAGATATTAAAGTAATAGGTGCTACTACTACAGAAGAATATGAAACTTATATATTAAGAGATAAAGCTTTTGTTAGACGTTTTCAAAAGGTAGAAGTAGCAGAACCAACAAGAGAACAAACTATCGCTATATGTATGGGAACACTTCCTAAAATAGAGAAAAAAACAGGTGCTAAGTTAATGTATGATCCTTATGTAAAAGAAAAGATAATGGCTTTTCTTACTGACCTTACTAGTGAATATAGAAGAATATATGAAATAGGATCAAGATACCCTGATGTTACTTTAACAATATTACAACAAGCTTTTTCTTATGCTATTTATAATAATAGACATGAAGTAAATATCTTTGATATAGAAAAAGCGATAGAAAATACTAAAAATGTTTATCCTGATGTCATAAAAAAAGAACTTCCTAGATTTAAAGAAGAGTTTAAACAAGAAATATCAGATGGTCTTGATAGAGGATTACAAAATGCTTAAAAAAGTAGCTTATTATCTAAGACTATTATCATTAATATTCTTTGCTATATTCATATCTTTATTACTTGAAGTAATCTTTAATTGTGGCTTATTTGGTATAACTTTTCTTGCTATGTGTGGTTTATTTATCTTAATAAATATTTTTACTCTTTTTACAAGAAAAGAAATATATAAAGAATTAATTAGTTATAACTTAATCTCTACAGCTTTAACATTTTATTTAGGTATTATAGTAGTAAAACTACATACAGATTATAGAGCGACTAGTTTAATGTATACACTAAATTATGATTACTTTAAGACTAACTTTATTATTATAGATTTAGTAATACTAGGAATTATTTTAAATACGTTATTTATATATTTTTGGGATAGAACAAAAGAAGACTAATTGCCTTCTTTTATTTTATATCAATAAGTTTTTTATTTTCATTTTCATCAATTTTTGGAATAGAAATACTTAATGTACCATTATCAAATTTCGCTTCAATAGCATCTTCTTTAATATCTCCTAAATAGAAACTTCTACTGATTTTACCATAACTTCTTTCACGACGTAGATATTTTTTATCTTCATCTTTCTCTTCATCATTAGAAGATTTTTCAGCAGTTATAACTAAGTTTCCTTTATTACATTCTACTTTAATTTCTTCTTTCTTAAATCCTGGTAAATCCATTTCTACATGATATGTGTTATCTTTCTCATAGATATCACAATTCATTAATTTAGTTCCTTCATTTCCAAATAATTGATCAAATGCATTATCAAAATAAAATCTTGTTGGTAACATATATTATCACTTTCCTTTCACAATTATGTTATAGCACTATTTTTAGCACTTGTCAAGCATAAGTGCTAACTATTTTTATTTTTTCCAAAAACTTTTATTTTATACATAAATATGTTAAAATAAGTAGCAGTAAAGGAGGAGTATTATGCATTTACCAGATTTTAAAGAAGCTAGAACTAGTAATAAATTAGAATATAAGAAGATTAGATATAATATAGAAGATAAATATAAAGATAAATATAAAGGTAAACTTTGTTATCTTAGAACTTATGGTTGTCAAATGAATGAACACGATAGTGAGAATATTAAAGGTATATTAGAAGAGTTAGGATATAGTTTTACTAGTGATATGGATAAAGCTGACTTAATTATTTTAAATACTTGTTCAATAAGAGAAAATGCACATAATAAAGCTTTTGGATTATTAGGGAGAATTAAACATTTAAAAGAGTCTAAGAAAGACTTAAAAGTAGGTTTATGTGGTTGTATGGCTCAAGAAGAGATAGTTGTTAATACTATTATTAATAAATATCCTTTTGTTAATTTTGTTATAGGTACCCATAACTTCTATGAATTACCTAATATTTTAGAGAAAAATGAAAAGGAAGAAAAACAACAAGTAGAAGTATATTCAAGAGAAAGGGATTTAATAGAAGATATGCCTATAGATAGAGCTAGTAAACATAAAGCTTATGTTAATATTATCTATGGTTGTGATAAGTTCTGTACTTATTGTATAGTACCTTATACTAGAGGAAGACAAAGAAGTAGAGAAAAAGAAGATATCTTAAATGAGATAAATGATCTAGTTAAAGAAGGTTATAAAGAAGTAACTCTATTAGGTCAAAATGTTAATGCTTATGGAAAAGATTTATATAGTGATTATTCCCTTGCAGAACTACTAGAAGATGTTGCAAAGACTAATATACCTAGAATTAGATTTATGACAAGTCATCCATGGGACTTTAATGATAAGATGATAGAAGTAATCGCTAAATATAAAAATATAATGCCAAGTATTCATTTACCAGTACAATCAGGTAGTAATAGAATCTTAAAGTTAATGGGAAGACGTTATACAAAAGAGAGTTATTTAACACTATTTCATAAGATGAAAGAATTAATTCCAAACTGTGCTATTTCTACAGATATAATAGTTGGTTTCCCAGGTGAAACAGAAGAAGATTTTAATGAGACATTAGATTTAGTTAATACTTGTAAATATGATAATGCTTATACTTTTATTTATTCTCCACGTGTTGGTACTCCTGCTAGTAGACTTAAAGATGATATAAGTAAAGAAGAAAAAGAACAAAGATTATATAAGTTAAATGATACAGTAAATAAATATTTTAAAGAGAATAATTTAAAACTAGTAGGTAAAGTAATTCCTGTATTAGTAGATGGTATAAGTGAGAAGAAAAATGAATACTTTGGTTATAGTGATACTAATAAATTAGTTAATTTTACAGGTGATAATATAGAAATAGGTAGTATTGTAAATGTTTTAATAATAGATGCTAAGACTTGGAGTTTAGATGGAAAAGTTAGTGAGTAATGAAGAGATTAAAGAAAAGTGTGAAGAATTAGTAAAAGCGTTAAAAGAAGATAAGAAATATATAGAATATATAAGGTTAAGAGAAGAGTTAAAGAATAATAAAGACATTATGAGTAAGATGCAAGAGATAAAATCTTTACAAAAAAGATATATTAAAAGTGCTTATTTAGATAAAGATATAGAATTAAAGTTAAAGGAATTAAATAAAGAATTAGAGAAAAATACTTTATATAAAGATTATATAAGTAAAGAAAAAGAGATAAATAATATTTTAATGACTATAACTGAAGGATTAAATATAACTTTTATAAATATTTTAAATAAATAACTTGCTAATTAACTAATATTTATGATAAGATTAGGCTAATAAGTGTAGAATGACAAACTTCTTTCTACTGGAAATGTAATAAAATGACGAATTAAATTACCCTAGATTTATATATAAAAT
>CALVVD010000072.1 GCA_944363745.1 uncultured Bacilli bacterium
TATTATGGTTATATGATGAGAGCTGATAGTAAGTGTTTACAATATAAATTAAAAATTAAGTAATTATTGCTATTTCTTTATGTTTATAGTAAAATTTAATTAAGGAGAAGATGTTATGAATAGTGAATTTATTAGTGATGTAGAAAATAAAATGAAAGGTGCTCTTGCTAACTTAGAAAAACGTTTTACTACAGTTAGAGCAGGACGTGCTAATCCTTCTAGTTTAGATGGTGTTATGGTTGATTATTATGGTTCTATGACTCCTTTAAAGAGTCTTGCTACTATATCAGTACCAGAAGCAACTCAGTTATTAATTAAACCTTTTGATAAAGGATGTTTAGGTAGTATAGAAAAAGCTATTATCGCTGCTAATTTAGGGTTTAATCCTTCTAATGACGGAGAAACTATTAGAATAGTAATACCAGCTTTAACAGAAGAGAGAAGACGTGAACTTACTAAACAAGTTAAAGCTATGGCAGAAGATGCTAAAGTATCTATTAGAAATATTAGACATGAATCTAATGAAAAAATTGAAAAGATGGAACTACCTGAAGATGAAGAAAAAGGTATGATGAAAGAAGTTCAAGACCTTGTTAATGAATATAATAAAGATATAGATAATCTTTATAAAGATAAAGAAAAAGAATTAATGACTGTATAGTAGTGTTTATCACTACTTTTAATTTTTAGGAGGAAATATGATTTTAGAAGTAATAATTGAAAATATTCTTTCATTTAAAAATAAAACTAGCTTTTATTTCGATAGTGTTACTACTATAACAGGTGATAATAATAGTGGTAAAACTAATTTGTTTAAAATACTAAACTTAGTTAGAAAAATGCTTAGAACTTCTAATAATCTATTAAGTAGTTATCTATTTAATGATGATAATAGTAGTTTTGAAATAACTTTTATAATTAATGATACTAAATATACTTATGGTTTTGTTTTTAATAGAATAGAAAAGTAATTTTTAAAGAATATTTATATTGCCAAGATACTATTATTTATGAAGAAACTAATATTAGTAAATTATCTATAAAGTCTAATGAAAAATTAAATGATATATATAAATTCTTAACTTATGATATAGCTATCTTTTTTTCTATAAGAGACTTAATAGAACCATCATTTACTCTATATAGTAAAGATACTAACAATAAATTAAAACCTTATATCTTAAATTTCTTTAAGAAAGTAAATATTAATATAATAGATTATAAAGTTACTCCTCTTAAAATAGGAAATAATACTGGCTATAACACTAAATTTAAATATAAAATAGATGATAAGAATTATATTATAGATTATGGAGATGAATCTTTAAGTAATAGATTAGTCTTTGCTTTAATTCCTTTTGTCTTAAAAGCAAGAGAAGATAATAAGATTTTAATAATAGATGATTTAGATAGCTTTTTAGATAATAAAATTATTATAGAAATTATAAATATGTTTAATAACGGGCAACTAATATTTAGTAGTCATAATAAATATAGATTTAATTGTAAAAGAATAGAATTATAAAGAAAAATACTTTACATATAACTTTTAAATATGATATAGTAATTCATGAAAAAACAGTGATTAAGAAGTAGTAGTAAATGATTTCTTTAAAGAGAGTCTATGGTTGGTGAAAATAGATAAGAATAGTTTATGAATTCATCTTAGGAGTTCCTATAACAAAATTATAGGCGTTCATCGCGTTAAGATTAATGAGAATAGTAATAACTATAAATTAAGGTGGTACAGTGTAGATTATCTATGCCCTTAAGTTATAGTTATTTTTTATTTTTAAGGAGGAGTTATGGTTAAACGATTTATTTGGGATTTAAATGGTACTATTTTAGATGGAGACTTTTCAATAGACGAGAAATTATTTAAAGAAAATTTGAGTGAAGAAAACTATGCAAAGTTTATTAGTAAGTGGTTTGCTTTACTTAAGACTTATGAAAGGAAATATCCTAAATATGATAGAAAAATGTTAAGTAGTTTTCTTAGTACAAATATAGGTATAAATATAAGTTCAGAACTAATAGATGATTGGTCTAATTACATGATAAATGTTAATGAAGTGATCCATCCTGGAGCGGTTGAAGTCCTAGATTATTTAAATAGTAAAGGAATAGAAAATGTCATTTATTCAAATGGCTTTACTAATATGCAAGTAGGAAGACTTAAAAAAGTAGGACTAGATTCATATTTTAAAGAAATTATAGGAGCAGATCATTATATGAAACCTAGTAAAGAAGGATATCTTTATGCTTGTGGGCCATATAAACCAAGTGAATGTGTTATGGTAGGAGATAATTATACTAAAGATATAGTGGGAGCGAGAAATGTAGGACTTGATGCTATTTATTATAGTCCTAAAAAAGATGTAGATATTCCTCATATAAAAAAGTTAGTTAAGATAAAGGAGATGTGTGAACATGGATATGGAAGATATTAAAAAAGAAATAGAGAAAGATTTAAGTAGTGTTAAAGATTTAAAGAGTCTTAATGAACTACATATTAAATACTTAAGTAAGAAAGGTATTATTACAGAACTTAATAGTAAGATTAAAGATATTCCAAATGATAAGAAAAAAGAATTTGGTATGGGTGTTAATTCTCTAAGAAATTACTTTAATGAAAATTATAATACTATTAAAGAAAAACTTGAGAGTGAAGAATTAAATAAAAAATTAGAGAGTGAATCTATTGATATTAGTTTGCCTAGTACAAAGGTGAGTATAGGTTCTCCTAATATATTAGAAAAATTAATAGAAGAAGTAGAAGAAGTATTTATGTCTATGGGTTATGATGTGGTTGATGGACCAGAAGTAGAAGAAGATAAATATAACTTTGAAATGTTAAATATACCTAAAGGACATCCGGCAAGAGATGCTCAAGATACTTTTTATATTGAAGGAGAAGAGGTATTACTTAGAAGTCAAACATCACCTGTCCAAGTTAGAACAATGTTAAAAGGAAAAGGTGAAGTACCAGTTAGAGTAATATGTCCTGGTAAGACTTATAGAAGAGATGATGATGATGCTACTCATTCTCATCAATTTATGCAAATAGAAGGATTACTTGTAGATAAAGATATATCTTTATCTGATTTAAAAGGAACTATTGATGTTATTGTTAAGAAATTGTTTGGTAACGATGTAGAAACTCGTTTTAGACCTAGTTATTATCAATTTACTGAGCCATCAGTAGAAGTAGATATTAGTTGTTTTAACTGTAAAGGAAAAGGTTGTAATATTTGTAAACATACAGGTTGGATTACTATTGCAGGAGCAGGTATTGTTCATCCTAATGTTCTTCGTACGAGTGGCTATGATCCTAATATCTGGAGTGGTTTTGCTTTTGGCTTTGGAGCAGAACGTATGGCAATGCTTAAATACGATATAAATGATTTACGAGTATTTTATAATACCGATTTAAGAGAAGTTAAAAATTTTGACAGAAAGGAGATTAGCAATAATGATTAATTTAGAATGGGTAAAAGATTATATAGATATATCTGATCAAGACTTAGAAAAACTTGCTGTTAAGATTACAGAAGCTGGTATTAATGTTGAAAAAGTTATTACTAATAAAATTGATAATCTAGTTATTGGTAAAGTTGTAAGTTGTATTGATTATCCTGATAGCGATCACTTACATTTATGTATGGTTGATGTAGGAAAAGACAATCTACAACAAATAGTATGTGGTGCTCCTAATGTCCGTGAAGGACTTAAAGTAATTGTGGCACTTCCTGGGGCAGTACTTCCAGGAGACTTTGCTATTAAAACTAGTAAGATTAGAGGAGTAGAATCTAATGGAATGATCTGTGCTTTATATGAACTTGGTCTTGAAGAGAAAAATGATGAGACTTATGCTAAAGGTATAGAAGAGTTAAGTAGTGATGCTCCTATAGGAAAAGATCCACTAGTTTATTTAGGACTTGAAGATACATTATATGAGTTAGATATTCATAAACATCGTAATAATGATTGTTACTATCATATTGGTTTTGCTTATGAGATATCTGCAATATTAAATAGAAAAGTAACACTACCTGATTTATCTTATAAAGAAGATAAAGATAATATTAATAATCATTTTAAACTTGAAGTAGAAACTAGTAAATGCCCTTATTACTTAGCTAAGATGGTTACTAATGTAGAAATAGGCGAGTCACCTGACTTTATAAAGAAAAGATTAGCTTCTGTTGGTATGAGACCAATAAATAATGTCGTAGATATTTCTAATTATGTTATGTTAGAGTTTGGTCAACCTCTTCATTTCTTTGATAAAGATGCTTTAGGTGATAAAATCTTAGTAAGGGATGCTAAAGATGAAGAAGTAATTACTACTTTAGATAATAAAGAAAGAGTTCTTAAAGCAAGTGATATCGTTATTACTGATGGAACTAGCCCTGTTTGTGTTGCTGGCGTTATGGGAGGAGTTAATACTGAAGTTGAGCCTACTACTAAAAATATTCTAATAGAAGCTGCTATCTTTGATCCTGTTAATATTAGATATACGGCAAGTCACTTAGATCTTAGAAGTGAAGCTAGTATAAGATATGGTAAAGGCCTAAGTTATGAATATACTCGTTATGCTCTTGATAGAGCTTGCCACCTATTAGAAAAATATGCTAATGCTACAATTCTTTCTGGTACTGTTATGCATGATAAAATTGATAAAACTCCTAAAGTAGTAGAATTTATTCCAGATCAAGTAGATAAAATGTTAGGAATAAGAATTACTGAAAGTGATATGAAATATGAACTTGAACGTCTTGATTTTCCTTATACTTTAGAAAATGGTAAGTTTAAAGTAACTATTCCTAGTAGAAGACTTGATATTGATCCTAATGTTAATGATATAGCAGAAGAAATAGGTAGACTTTATGGATATCAAAAATTAGTATCTACATTACCTAGAGTAGAAATAAGAAGAGGAGAGTATGTAGGAGATGTTAAATATCGTAAAGCTATTTCTAAACGTCTTAGAAGTTTAGGACTTAACGAGGTTAAAACTTACACTTTAGTATCTCCATCTATGGCTAGTAGTTTTGATTATGAAGAAAAAGAAAAAATTACTTTGCCTAATCCTATGAGTATAGATAAGAGTGTTATTAGAACAAGTTTAATACCATCATTACTTAATGTATA
>CALVVD010000073.1 GCA_944363745.1 uncultured Bacilli bacterium
TAAAAACAACTACCTCCAATAAATTCTCTAATTATAGAATCATCTGGAATACTTTCACTTGGTATAGGTAAAATAAGTCTCAATACATTAAGTAATCTTTTCGCTTCTTCATAATAAGTTGAATCTTCATCAACAGAGTAAAGTAAAGGCTCAACATAAGTCTTTAATACACCTAATTCATATATTAAAGCTGTATTAATAGTAACATCCGCTTCATCTTGATATGGAAAAATATATTTTTCTTCTCCACTTCTAACATTATTCCAAACACTTAAAGTATCAACAACATTATATCCTCTGGTTCTATTATCTCTAATAATTCTTCTTAAAAGTCTATTATCTGTAGTAGGAAAACGATTATGATAATCTATATTAAGTTCTGTCAAAGCAGACAAATATATCTTAAACTTATTTTTAGCAGGTATTTCTTTTAAAACTTTAGGATTAAGTGCGTGTATTCCTTCTATTAATAGAACATCATCTTTATCAAGTTTTAACTCTTTAATAAACTCTTTATTACCAGATTTAAAATCATAAATAGGTGCCATTACTTCTTTACCTTTTAATAAATCATTTATTTGTCTAGTAAGTAAAGCATTATCAACCGCTTCAAAACATTCATAATCTTTCTCTCCCTTTTCATTCAAAGGAGTATCCTTTCTTTCCACAAAATAATCATCCATACTAATCATCTTAGGATTAATACCAAAACTCTTTAAATACATACATAATTTAGTAGTAGTTGTAGTCTTTCCACTAGAAGAAGGACCTGCTAACAAAATTATTTTCTTATCTTTTTTATTCTCAACTATTTTCTTAGCAACTTCTAAAAGTCTATTACTTTGTAAAGTCTCATCTATTCTTATTAAATCAGCAATCTTACCACGACTAACTACATCATTTAAATCTGCAATAGTCTCTATCTTCATTAACTTAGTAAAGTCTCTACATTCTTTAAAGACCTTAAACATATTAGGATGATGAGTATAAGGCTTAATTTGATTATTAGAATATGCTGTTGGAAATTGTAATACAAACCCATTATCATTTAAGTAAGTTAATTTAAACTCTTTCAAACTACCTGTAGAAGGAGGCATTTGATGATAAAAATAATTATAATAATTACCTAATCTATAAAGTGTAATAAAAGTATTAGTATTATATTTCATAATTCTAGCTTTCGCTAAATCATTAATACTCTCAAAATAATGAATAGCAGATATTCTTTCTACACTAACTTTAGTAATAGCCATATCCATTTCTACTAGTTTTAACATCTTTTTAGCAATAGATTTAAGTATAGTCTCTGTAAGAGGAAAACTAGTTTCTATATATATTCCTTTATCTAAAGAATGCATCACTTTTATTGAAGCATCAAGACCAAACATTTCTTTAACTGCCACTACTAAAAGAAAAGTAAGCCCTGCTATATGAGCTCTATTACCTATTTTAGAATTTAAATCATAAAAAGTTATGCCACAAGGATCATTAATTACATAATTTAATTCTCTATAAGTATTATTAACACTAGCAAGAATAATAGGAAAACGATAATCTTTCTGATATTCTTTACTAAGTTGTAATAAAGTTACACCTCTACTTACAGTATCTTCTTTACCATTTATTGTTACTTTAACTTCTTCTATCATCTTAAGCACCCTCTTATTCTATAAATGATTATATCAAAACTAACACATCTTGTCTAATAATTTTGCCACATCTTGTAAGGTATAATTTAAACTTTATTTGGATATAGTAGAATTAGGTGATAATATGAACTTAATACCAATGATTGTTGATAAAGAAATAAATGGTGAAAGAAGTTATGATATTTTTTCTAAATTATTAAAGAATAGAATAATAATATTAAGTGGTACTATTAATGATGAATCTGCAAATACTGTAGTAGCAGAACTCTTATATTTAGATTCCCTTAATCACGAAGACATATCGCTTTATATTAATTCTCCTGGAGGATCTGTAACAGCAGGTTTCGCTATCTATGATACTATGAATTTAATTAAAAGTGATGTATCTACTATCTGTATGGGACTATCTGCTTCCATGGCTGCCTTTCTATTATCTAGTGGTAAAAAAGGTAAAAGATATGCTTTAAAAAACAGTGAAGTAATGATTCATCAACCATTAGGAGGTGCAGAAGGTCAAGCAACAGAAATAAAGATAGCCGCCGAACATATTTTAAAAACTAAAAAAAAGCTAAACAAAATACTAGCTTTAAATACTAATCAGAAATTAGAAAAAATTGAAGAAGATACAGAAAGAGATTATTTTTTAGAAGCAAATGAAGCTAAAGTATATGGACTAATAGATAAAGTACTTTAATCTACAAACACTTTATCCATTAGTTTTTTTATTTTCTTTTTTCTTTGTTTAGTTTTCTTCTTATTAACAAAGACTTCTTTAGTATCACTATCAATCTCTAAGACATCACCCTCTTTAACAGAAGGAAGTTTATCTATTCGATAAGTCATAACCCTACCTTTATCAAGTTCAACTACTACTAAATTATTCTCTATTCTATCAACAATTACTTCCATAGGTTTAACACATTCACTAAATATAAAAAGCACCTCCTCTCACACATAATATCTCTTTCTAAAGACACTATAGCAGAAAAGAAATGCTTTGCAAAATTAAGGTTTTTCTGAATTCAAGAAATTTTTATTAACAATTTTCAAAATTCCCTAGGAGAAAATACAATATCTAAGCCTAAATTCATCCAAATATTTAAAATTACAACTTTTTTCATTTTTTAGCACATAAAGTCCAATTATCTTCAAGTATTAACTTTTCCTACTTACAATAAAACTGGTGATAAAAGCGGTAGAAAATGGAAACAGAATGGCTATATTACGCCATAATAATGGTTTATTGCAAAAAGATATTGCAAAAATTTTAAATGTAAAAGAAAATACTTATTCTAAATGGGAAAAATGCTCTAATGATATACCTTTAGAAAAGATTAATATACTAGCTAATTATTATGATGTTAACTTAGATTATTTATTAGGTATATCTAACAAGATAGAACATAGTGAAAAGTTAAAGATTGATTATAAAAAGATATGTGAAAGGCTATTAGAACTAAGAAAAGAAAATCACTTAACGCAAGCCAAATTAAGTGATAAAATAGGTTTCTTTCAAACAACCTATTCTAGTTTTGAAACAGGTGTAAGGCGCCCTACTGCACACAAATTACTATATATAGTAAACTTTTATAATGCTTCAATGGACTACGTTGTAGGTAGAACTGATAAAAAAGAAAATATATAAAAGTATTTACCTTAATTAATTTTTCAAGCATCCTACAGGAATAACATAAACATCATCATCACGTTTATAAGCATAATTACCAGTTGCAGTTAATACCATCATGAATGATGGTTTTTTCAATGTTTTTCGGTAATTTGTAGACTTTTTATTCGGCAATTTGTGAGCTTTTTATTCGGTAATTTGTAGTTTTTAAGGTTACTATTTAATTATCTAAAAACTTAAGTGCTAACTCTTTAATCTTCCTAAATCTATGATTAAGTCCTGACTTAGTGATTTTTTTACCAGTCTCTAAACTGATAATCTCACTTAATTCTTTTAATGAAGCCTCTTGATATTTCTTACGATATTCTAAAGCTTCTTTAGTCTTATCATCAAGTAATTCAACTCCCATATTATCTTCAAGTATCTTAATATAGTTTAATTGTTCCATCGCTGTTTGCAAAACTTTATCCATATTAGCTTGTTCACAATTATTAAGACGATTAGTTTTATTTTTAGCATCCCTATAAACTCTTATTTCTTCATAGTAAAGCACTGCTTTACTACAACCAATTATTTTTAAAAAATCACTTATCTTATCAGCTTCTTTAATATATATCATAAATCCTTTATCACGACTTAATAATTTAGCATTTAGTGAATAAGTATTAAGAAGTTTCTGAACAAAAACTGCTTCTTCGCTTCTTTCTATTAAAAACTCCAAATGATATCTACTAGTCTTAGGATCATTAATACTACCACTACTTAAAAAAGCTCCTCTTAAATAGCCTCTAACCTCATCATCAGACTCTACTAAATAACTAGGAACAACTTCACTATCAATACAAAAAGTTTCTTTAATAAAGTCATCTCCAAAGGCAATAACTAAAGCTTTAAGTTTATTTTTACTAAAATTATTATTATCTAAAAGCTCTTCACTATAAGATATCTCTTCATAACTATCTAGTAACTCTTTTAAAAAGGTTATAACTACATCATTCTCACTACTAATAGTAATAGAATCTTTAATTATTTGATAATTATTACGAAAAAAACCCGAGATTAAAGCTATTTTCGCAGTCTCAGTTAATTTTAATGTAGTTATTTCATTTTTTACTGTACCAGTAAAAGACATAAGTCTCACCTCTATTTCATTAAGTAAGAAAATATTAAAGAACTAAGCTTTTGGCTATGATGCTTAAGCGTTCCATCAGCAATAGTTAAAAGATCTGCTTCAATAAATTCTGTATCTAACTTAGATAAAACTGGATAATCTATTTTGACTGGATCTTTTCTTTCCTCATTAGAATACCTTAAGGCCATCTCTTCACTTATTTTAGAATTAGATGCAATAACAGCATCAAGCTTGTGTTTACCTAAATAACTATTTATAAGGTTAACATGATCGCTTACAGTAAAGTCATCAGTCTCTCCAGGTTGTGTTACAATATTACATAAATACATAATAGGAGAGTCTGTTTTATCTAAACAATCAATAACTTCTTTAGAAATAAGATGAGGAAAAATACTAGTATAAAGACTACCCATACTAAAGATGATTAAGTCTGCTTCCCTAATAGCAGCTTTAACTTCTTCTAACACTTTAGGTTGTTCTTTATAAAAAAGTTTTTTTACTTTTTTCTCACTCTTAGTAATAGAAGCTTCTCCCTCTATAATATTATCATCCATCTTTTCTGCCTTATGTTTTACATTGGCATCTTCTGTTAATGGTAATACTTTATTTTTAATATCTAAAAGAGTACAAAGTTCA
>CALVVD010000074.1 GCA_944363745.1 uncultured Bacilli bacterium
CATCATTTACATCTATAACTTTACCTAAATGACTTCCTAAATGATTAGGACTTTTTTTATTAATTAAATCATTATCATTAAATAAATGTCCTTTAGTAAAACCTCTATAAAACATACTCTTTAGGTCCTCTAAATCTTTAGTAGTTAATTCTTCATTATCAAGTATTTTACGGTAATATTTTGTAATAAAACCTACATAACTAGGGTTTTTCATTCTTCCTTCTATTTTAAGACTAGTAACATTACTAGGTAGTTTCTTAATATCAATAGAGGTATTTAACTCTTTCATTGATAAGAGATATCCTTCATCAACTAAAGTCTTATCTTTATATAATTTATATGGAAGTCTACAACTACCAACACATTCTCCTCTATTACCACTTCTACCACCTAACATAGAACTAAAAAGACAATTACCAGAATAACTTACACATAAAGCTCCATGAATAAAGACTTCTAGTTCTATAGGAATATCTATTTTTTTAATCTCATCTATACTCATTTCTCTTGGTAGTACTACTCTTTTTACTCCCATAACATAAAGAAGTTTAATAGTTTCATAACTACTACTATTAACTTGAGTTGAAGCGTGAATAACAAGATTAGGATACTTTTCTAGACATAAAGATATCATACCAAAGTCTTGCATAAGTATAGCATCTACTCCTAGACTATATAAAAACTCTACTTCTTTAAGAAAATCATTCACTTCATTTTCTTTTACTAAAGTATTCATTGTTACATAAATCTTAACACCATATATTTTACCAAGTTTTAAGACTGTTTTTAACTCATCACTCGTAAAATTCTTAGCATAACTTCTTGCTCCAAACATTTTACCTGATAAATAAATAGCATCTGCTCCATTATTAAGTGCTGCATAAAATGAATTTATATCTCCTGCTGGTACTAATAACTCCATAGATAACACCTACTTTTATATAATAATTTTATAAACAATCAATTTAATTAATAACATAATCCCCATTATTATTAATAACTCATTATTATATTCCTTCTTTTTAGGAAGAATTATCATTATAATCATAGTTACAATAATATTACTTAATAATAATTTAAATTCTAAATTATTAGTTAAAATAAAATCTATTACTAAATTTATAATAAATAAAAATATAGTATTAGTTAATATTTTCTTACTAATATAAAACAAATATTTCTTTTTGCCAAGTCTTGTAATAATACTATTTCTATTTAGAACATAGTAATAATACTTATCTAGATATACTTTGAAGAAAAGAAAAGAAAAAATAATGCTATACATAATATCAATTGCTCTAAAAGTAGTAATATATTTTACATAAAAATAATAAGAGGAATCTTTAAATAAATAATGTAATATAAAAGAAAGAACTATTATTAAAATATAACTGATATTTTTACTTACTAGTTTCATCATAAATTTTACAATCCTTTATTATTAATTTTCTATTATAATCTAATTTATCCATTAAATCATGAGAAGCGATAATTATTATTTTATCTTTTTTCTTAGCCAGATTATTAATAATTTTAAAAAACTCCTCTATTGCTTCTTGGTCTAACCCTCTTATAGGTTCATCCAAAAGTATTATATCTTGTTCCTCCATAATAGCTTGAATAATTGCAACTTTTTGACGCATCCCCAAAGAATAATTCTTAAGTTTTTCCTTACTATATAAATCCAAATTAAATTCTTTACATAATTTTTCAATTTTTTCTTGTGCTACATTATTCCAAGGATTAAGAAGTGTATATAAATATTTTAGATTATAAAGAATAGTTTCATTTTCAATAAAACCAGGATTTTCAATAACTGCACCTACTCTTTTATTTTTATCAATGGTGATTGTACCACTATCCGGTTCTAAGATACCTGCTATTAATTTAAATAAAGTGGATTTTCCACTTCCATTTATACCATATAAGTGAACTAAATCTCCATTTTCTAATGACAAATTTACTTTATCAAAAATAACATGATGTTTAAATTTTTTACATAAATTTTCAATTTTTAACATATTATACGACCTCCATTATCTTTATTAAAAAAGGAATAAAATAATAATAAAATACTAAATTCATTATAACTGGAATAACTATATATTTATTTCCCTTTTTAGTTAAAAATATTAACATAGAAAATAATTCTTGTATTAAAAAATTAATAAAATTGAGAAATAGGAAAATTATAAAAAAATTCATTAATTTTATATTTATTCCTAATTTTAAATATATTGTTAGATAAGTAATAAAAAGAAAGACTAAAATATCAACTATACCATTTAATATATATTTACAGAAAAACTTTTTCTTACCAATCCTACATATAATTTTATCATAAATACTTTTTACTTTTTTAGCTTTTTTAAACATATAAAATATATAGATATTATTTAATATTAAAGTAATATAATTAGTGGATGTTAAACTTGATATTAAATCAATTTCAGGGCTTTTAGGAGATAGTAAAAAAATAGCGCAAAATATATTAGTAACAATAAAAATTAGTAAAAATTGTAATTTATCTTTTTTAAATAATTTAACCATATTTTCTCTCTTTTCTATATCTAATTAATATTAAAATTAAACTTATTAATAAATAACCAAAGCAACTTACAAAAAAGTATATATTTGTCATTAATATTGAAGGACGATAGATTAAGGTATCTATACCAGGTGATAATAAATTACCACTATAAAATAAATATAGTAAACCTGTTCCTAAAGAATTATAGTTATTAGAAATTGATAAGTATAAATTACCTAAGAAAGCAGGTAGAAAAACACCTATTATTGACATAATAATACCACTAATTTTATATACATAAAAGTTTCTTATGTAATATATTAAACTATAAATAAATAATGAAAAAATACTAAAACCAATACTTGAATAAATAATAAATAAAACGAAAGATAAAAAACAGTTAGATGATAAAGCAAAGAAACCATCAGGATAATATGAAGGATCTTTATAAAAAGAAAAATTTATTTTTACAAAAAATGTATTTATTATAAAAAAGACTAAAATATGTAGTAATATTCTAAATATAAAAGAATATATTAATACTTTTTTTATTTCATATTTAGTTCTTCCTTTATTAGTAACTCTAGTAATAATAAAGTTTTGAAATTTACTATATTTATTTTTATAGTATTGACTAGGAATAAAATTAGTAGCTAAAAAACCCAAATATATATAAAATGGTAAGAAGTTACTAAAACTATTTATTGTATAAAACATAGATAATCCATATATATTACTATTAGATTTATAAATTCCATCAGCATAAAAATTGTAACATAAAAAAACTATAAAATATGTTATTAAGACAGTTGCTATTATAAAATATTTTTTATTCTTGACCTCAACCATATCTGCTCCTTATAATGATTACTATTACTATATATTCATTGTACTATTTATATTTAGATAAATCAAGATAAAGAAAAAAGTACTAAGAGTTATTTCTTAATACTTTACTTCTTCCTTTTTCGGAATATTTTTTTAATTGCTTGTTACTAAATTTTTCCACATCTAAGATATTCATATTCACTTCTTTAGTTATGTCTTCTTTATTTTCCACAAAATACTTTAATTTTCTCATCTCTTGTGCATCAAGGTCAGCATTAAAAAGATGCCATGTTTCTTGAAGTACAGCTCCTATTGTACCTAGAGTAACAGAAACAGGAAAAAGAGATAAACATTCATATAACATACTTAATATATTATTATCATCTAAATTAAGATTAACTCCAAACACATTACTTGCTACAGAAACACTTACAGGAATTGCAAAAGTTATCATACCAGAAATAGTTCCTTTTACTAATGATTTTTTAAATGTTTCTTTTTCATAGACTTTTAAATCAGTAACCCTTACTTTTTCTTCTAATTCTTTTATTTTTTCTTCTTTAGTTTTATTTTCTATCATTTAAATTTTCTCCTTTATATTTATAAATATAATTTTGATATTAAATCATCTTGATATGCTTGATATTTTTTTACAAACTCTTCTTTTTTCCTAGATGGTAATTCTGCTATTTTAACACCTAACTTACTTCTAGGCCCTGTATATATCTTAGTTGTTTTAATTATAGATTCTCTTGCTAATCCTAATTCATTCGCTAACCTTTTATCTAATAAGACATCATAGATACCACATTCTGCAGATGATGAGATAATTACATAATGAATATCTACATATTGTAACTGGTTATTACTATCATCACCAATTACTAAAACTGGTCTTACTTTCGCTTCACCACTATTATTAGGTTTTGTCGCTACATAAGTCCAAATTTCTCCTTGCATTAATCCCACTCCTCATCACTTGGTTGTAATACATAACTAGTAAAATAAGCAGCAATATTAGATTTAGGAATTGTCTTATCACTTCTCTCATCTGGATCCAAACCTGTTCTAGATAATAACCAAGGTTCTTCTTTATGAGTTATTTCTTCTAAATACTTACCATCATATTTTGCATAATTATTCTTAACATATTCTAACAAATCCATAACATCTTTATTAAATTCTTTTAAGTTATAATTTAAATCAATAGGATTATACTCATAACTTTTATATTCGTGATATATAGAAGGAATAACTGGTCCATGAACCCAAGCTTCAAAGTCATCATTAAATAGTGCTTTATCATAAAATGCATAAGAAAAACCTTGAGCGAAATATAGTAGTTTTTGCAATTTTAAAGGTTCAGGATGTAATTCATTTATAAAGTATTTAGCAATGTCTATAGCTTTATATTCATATTTCATTATTTAATTCCTCCTAACGCTTTGTTAAATATAGAATATCATAACCTAAACAAATATTCTAGTTTTTTTAAGAAAAAAAGTACTAAGAATTATCTTAATACTTTTTATATAAAATAATTTTCCCTTTACTAAAGTAAACATAGTATATCATGTATAATTCAAGATGTAAATTAATGAGAGAAGTCTCTTTGATTTATGATAGAATATTTTTTATTCT
>CALVVD010000075.1 GCA_944363745.1 uncultured Bacilli bacterium
TTTATCTTTGTAGGATTTAAAGCTAGAAACTGATTTTTTGCCATATTAATAGAAACACTAGCAAAGTCAGTTAAAAAAGTACTACAACATAAAAACAAACCACAAGGGCCAAGTCCCCCTACTTTCTTTGCTCTATCTCTAACCCCAATTTGTCTAAGTTCAATTCTTGTTTTATATTTTTGTGCTAACACCTTAGCAAGCTCTCTAAAATCTATTCTATTGTCAGCAACATAAGAAAGAAATAATTGTTTTCTATCAAATGTATAAAAAGAAGATATAAAATGCATAGACAAATCAAGTTCTAAAGCCTTCTCTTCAGCATAAGTTAAGGCTTCACTGCTATCAACAACATTTTTATGATTATAATTTAAATCCTTTTTAGTTGCCAATCTAACAAATTTAGTATTACATTCTCTATTACCGATTTCATCAACAAATTCTAAAATACTAGCTATATGTAGTAAAGAATTATTAGAAACAATTATAGTATTTCCAATCTTTAAATTTAATTTACTAGGAATATCTACATAATCATAATTAGTAAACATTTCATTTATATAATTAATCTTTGCAATAGCCATTTTTCTACACCTCCATAAGTAAAAGAAGTAAATTATCAAGCCACAACTTTATATTAACATTATATTTTAACTTCTTCAACTCTTCTTCCATAATAGATACAATAGCAACATTCTCCATTAAATTATCATTAGAAGAATTATTTAACTTATCTTTATAATAATTTAGTGTATCTTTTAAAGTAGAAACAGCCATATTTTTATCTTTAAACAAAGTATTATTATATAAATTAAATTTTAATAACAAATTATTATTCTTTCTATCACCAATATCTTTAAAAAAATTATATAAATCTTTACTATACTCATATTTTATATTTTCATATTGCAATGACATAATCTGACATCTAGATCTAATAGTATCTAAAATATTATACTGATTACTAGTAACAAAAATAGCAATTACATCATCACTAGGTTCCTCTAAAAACTTAAGTATAGTATTAGCAGAACTAACATTCATTTTATCAGCATCATAAACTACATATATTTTCTTTGTATTATATAATGATTTATTAGAAAAATCATCTCTGATAGCTAATAATTGTTCTTTCTTAATAACATTATTTATAGGTCTAACTTCTATATAATCAGGAAATTCTAAATTATCAACCAAATGAAATATTTTATCTTTAGTAATAGAACCATTCTCATCATAAGAAAACTCATATATAGATTTAACAAAAAAACGAACATATTCTGTTATTTTATCACTATTTATATTAGAAGATTCAATTAAATATGAATGCGACAAAAAGCCCTTATTAAGAGCTTCTTTTATCTGCTTATAAAATTTAGGTTGTTTAACTTCTACATCTAATTCCATAAAATCCCTTCTAAAACATCAAAACTTTAAGTAATACTAAAACAAAAAGCATAGGAAATCCTAATAAACTAATAGAACCTACAGTAAATAAATTAATTGGTATTACTAAATTAAATCTTGTAGCAATTAAATTATAACCATATAGTATAAATATACTTATAATTATTCTTTTAAGAAACTGCCATATTTTTTTCATCATATTAAACACCTAATAAAGTATATGTTTAATAATATATATTTATGAAATCTCTTTTCTATCTTCTAATGCTCTTTCAAGAGTTAAGGCATCAATATATTCCATATCTGCACCTATTGGTACACCACTTGCAAGTCTTGTAACCAAAACATTCATACCATCTAGTATTTTTTTTATATATAAAGCAGTTATTTCTCCTTCTACACTAGGTTTAAAAGCTAAAATAACTTCTTTTATATTCTCTTCTTTTATTCTATCAAGTAACTTATCAAGTCCTATATCTTCAGGATTAATATTATCAAGCGGAGAAATAAGTCCATTAATTACGTGATAAAGGCCATTATAAGTACCTAATTTTTCAAATAAGAATACTATTTTAGAATCTTCAACTACACAAATTGTTTTCTTATCTCTTGATGAAGACTCACAAATTACACACATATCTTTATCAGTAAGAGAATTACATATTTTACAAGGATGAATCTCATCTTTAACTAATTTTAAATTTTCTTGTAATAACGAAAATTTATCATCATCAAAATTCAAAATAGAAAAAGCCATTCTTTCTGCTGTTTTTTCTCCAATACCAGGAAAATTTTGAAAACTTTCAATTAAATTTTTTAAACTATCTGGCATTAAAATAAGCCTGGTATGGAACTAAAACGTCCCATCTTATCTTCTGTAACTTTATCTACTTGATCCATAGCATCATTAGTAGCAATTTTAATCATATCTTGAAGCATCTCTAAATCTTCCACAGAAAAATCAGCATCATTTTCAATTTTAACATCAACAATTTCTTTCTTACCATTTATCTTAACAGTAACAAGGCCATTTGTACTAGAAAATTCCATTTTATCTATTTCTTCTTTAGCTTTCATCATATCATTTTGTAACTTTTGCGCTTGTTTCATCATAGCTTGTATATTCATAATTATTCCTCCTCAATCTCTACAATGTCGCCAAATAATTCTTTAGCTTCTTTTATTTTGTCAATATTTTCTTCAGTACTTATTTTATCATCATTATTATTAATATTCAAGACAGGTTCATCCTGATAAGAAAAATGTTTTCCTTTTTTTCTAAGCACCATATAATCTTTTTTTAAATTATCCCACTCTTCATTAGTAATAAGAGCAATAGTTTTATTATTATTAGATATTTTATTATAAAATTCAATTAATTTATCAATATGGTTAGCCATTTTTTCTATCATTGATTCATAGTCATAACTTAATATTACAGAATTATTACTAGAAGCCCTAACAGTTCCATCCAAAAGTTCACAAGCTAAATAACCATTATTTTGATCAAAAGTATAGTCATTAAACACTTTTAAATTATTCTGTTCTTTTGTAAGTTCTGTTTTTAAAGCTTCAATCATTGTATTTTTAGATCTAATTAACATTAAATCCTTAATCTTTGAAAAATCAAAGTTATTATTACTAATAGCATTTACATTTTTATTACTAGCAGTTACTTCTTCATTCTTATTTTCTACTTTTTCTTTAGCTTTATCTTTATCATCATTTGTTATATTAACTTTTGTTGGTTTTATAAATGAATTTATATCATTTTTCTTATTACTAACATCCATATAATGAAGCAAAGTTATTTCCACAGAAAGTTTCACATCATCTGCCTTTTTAATATTAACTATCTCATTATTTAATAAATTAAGAAAATCAACCATTATATTTTCATCAGTAACTAAATCACAAGAATTAACATAATAATCAAACAACTCATCTTTTATTGATAACATCAACTGTTTTAATATTTGAATTAAATTTTTCCCATTCTGATAGTATTCTTCTATTTTAAAAAGAGTATCCTTAACATTATTAGAAAAAATCATTTTCTCCAACTCTTTTAATTCACTATCATTAACTTGTCCATTCAACTCATAAAAAACATCTAGAGTAATATCATCAGTAGCATAAGCTCTAAGTTTATCTAAAAGTCCAATAGCATCACGAAGTCCCCCATCAGAAGCTTCAGCAATTTTTTCTAAAACTTTAACATCAACACTTATATTTTCAGCATCTACTATCTGCCTAAGTTTTTTTACAATATCAGAATTATTTATTTTTTTAAAAGAATACCATTGACATCTAGAAACTATAGTAGAAGGAATTTTTTGTGGATCTGTTGTCGCTAATATGAAAATGACATGGCTTGGTGGTTCTTCTATTGTTTTCAATAAAGCATTGAAAGCTCCAATAGATAACATATGAACTTCATCAATTATATAAACTTTATACTTTAATTCACTAGGTAAAATATTTACTTTATTTCTTAATTCCCTTATTTCATCAACTCCATTATTAGAAGCAGCATCTATTTCAATTATATCCATACATTCTTTTGAAAAAGAATATTCACAGTTTTTACACTTACCACAAGCTAATCCATCTTCAGGTTCTAGACAATTAACTGCTCTTGCAAAAATCTTAGCGATAGTAGTTTTACCTGTTCCACGAGGTCCAGAAAATAAATAAGCATGACTAACATGATTATAAGCAACAGCATTTTTTAGCGTATTAACTATTACATCTTGCCCAACAACATCTTTAAATTCGAAAGGTCGATATTTTCTATATAAAGCTTGGTACATAAGCCTTCACCCCACTTCATTTAAATAGTATAGCATACAAAATAAAAATTATATATAAAACGTTTGTTCAATTACGTTTTTTCTTAAAAAAATAACTTAACATTATTACATCTTCATTTTTAAATTTTGAAATATCTAATTTTATTTTTTCCACAGGTTTGTTAGCGTCTTCTAAATTGAAAATATTATTAACAATTTCTCGTATATTATCGTTACTATTATCTAATAAATATACAACTTTATTAATCCTAGATTGTTTAATAGCACTAGCACACATTGGACATGGCTCTAGTGTTACATATATCACAGAATTAGTTAACCTCCAGTTATTATTTTTTCCACAGGCATTTTTAATTGCAATCAATTCAGCATGTTTAAGAGAACATTGACACTCTTCCTTTCTATTATGAGCAGAAGAAATAACTTCTCCATTTTGAACAATAACAGCACCAACTGGAACTTCATCATTATCATAAGCTTTTCTTGCTTCATCTAAAGCCAACAACATATATTGATAATCATTCATACAACAATCTCCTTCTTATAGTATAAAAAAAGTGCACATAAATTAAATTTGTTAAGGCTGCTATGTTTCCATCCTGACCTGATTCCAAACTAATTTATTGCACAAATTAAGTATACAAAAAAACAATTATTATTTCAAGCATAAAAAAAGCACAAATACACATTAAATTATTTCCCGGGAAATAATTTTACTACTTCTCTATATAATTTTATCTACTTCTTTATATGTTCCACGTGAAAC
>CALVVD010000076.1 GCA_944363745.1 uncultured Bacilli bacterium
TGATAGTGTAGAATTTGAAAGTAATGTTGAACCAAATACTTGGACTAAAGATACTATAACAGTAAATATTAAAGTACCATCTAATACTTATAGATATGAAATAGAAAAGAAAAAAGATAATGGTTCATATGAAAAAGTTGATAACTTTATAGGTGATATTTCTTCAAAAGTAAATTTAACAGAAACAGGACAAAATACAATCAAAGTAACTTTATATGATGATGCAGGTAACAGTTGTACTAAAGAAAGTCAAAGTTATAACATAGATAAAGTCGCTCCAAGTTGTGGAACTATAACAGGTGCAAGTACTAGTTGGACAAACAAAGATAGAAATATAACAGTTGGATGTAATGATAGTAATAGTGGTTGTAAAAATAATACTGTATCTAAAAAATTTTCCTCAGATACTAAAACAGATACTATAACAATTGAAGATAACGCTGGTAACACAAAAGAATGTGCCGTAAATGTATATATAGATAAAACACCACCACTTGCACCTCGTATATCAAGTATAGGATTTACAACTGCAGTTACTCAACACATTAATACTTGTAAAAATATTGGCGGCGGTACAACAGATGCAAGTTGTGAAATTAGAATAACAATTAATAATAGATCTTTATATTTCGAAGAAAATAAAACATTAAGTGATAATTGTACTAATGGAATTTGCTCTGGTATTAAATCAAGTGGAGGCACTCAATATTATTGGCAACATAATGGAGGAGCAGGAAAATGTAATTGGTCAACTAATTGTGCTATGCAAGGAGCTGGATCGACTGGTATTTGGCCAACTTGGATTGATTATAGATTAAGAGTTGTTGATAATGCTGGTAATGTAGGGCCATCTACTAGAATGTATTTTTCAAGTATATATTGGCCATAGAAAAAAGGAGTTTTTATGAAACAAAAATATTATATTATAATAATGACAATAGGAATAATTTTAATTATTGTAGGAATATGTATTTTTTCTATTAATTATCCAAAAACAAGTAGTAAAAAAATAAATACATCAGATAATAATATATCAAAAGCTCAAACTATATTGGAAAGCTTAATTGTGGATACAACTTTCAAATATTCTGAAAAAATAAGTGAATATGAATATAAGTTTCTTGATGAAAAAAATTCTACAAATACTGAAAGAATCTATTATATAATTAATATAGAAACAGAGATTTATCAAATAGAAATAGAAACAGAACGAGAAATATCATAAAATATGAAAATAGAACTATATCAAACAAGATATAGTTTTAATATTTCATCAAAAACTATTTACTAACAGCATAAATTGTACTAGAATAATTAATTGTAAAGGAAATAACTTTAACATTTTCTTGCATTTTTCAAAAAAATGTGCTATAATATGGGCACAAAAACAAATTGGGGGTATAAATATGAAAATAGTAAATATTGTGAAGAAACACAAAATTAAAACTTTTTTCCTATTAGTTTTAGTAACAGCTTTAAGTATTTTTACAACAATGACAACGCAAGCTGAAGTAACTGCACCATCTAGTTTTACTGCTAATAGTGAAAAACTTCTTGCTGGTTATATTGATGACTGGCGTTATGCTAAACTAACTAGTAGTTTAGGAGGTTACGTATATTGTCGTAACTACAACCTTGGTATTCCATATAATGTTACCATGACTCTTGAAGGAGAAGCACCAGCAGCAATCGCTTATATCTTATCTAATGGTTACCCAAGAGTTAATATTACTGGTGATTCAGATATGGATTACTATATAACACAAGCTGCTCTTTGGTGGTATATGGATCTTCATATGGGAGGACATAACTTACCAGATAGTTTTAAAACTAATGGTTCTGATCCATATGGTTTAAGACAACATATATTAAACTTAGTACATGCTGCTGAGCAAGTAACAAGCTATGCAACACCTGCTATTCAAGTAATAAACAATGATACAACACTTAACTTAACAGAAGATAAAGCATATTATGAGTCTGGGGCAATTAGTGTTGAAACACTATATACAACAGGAAATTATAATGTATCATTAGAAGGTGCTCCAGCAGGAACTGTAGTAGTTAATGCAAGTAGTGGAGCTACTTCTACATCATTTGCAACTAATGAAAGCTTTAAAGTAAGAATCCCTGTTGATAATGTTGATATTGGTAGTCTAAATATTACTGTAAAAGTATCTGCAACAGGTTCAATCAATAAAGCATATATGTATAAATCAAGTGATCCAACAAAACAAAGTGTCTTTGGTTCCGCTTTATATCCTGAAACATCAACTGTAACAGACCAAACTAACTTAACGCTTGATACTAGTAAAGTAACAATTACTAAAATAGATGAAGATACAAATAAACCTCTAGCAGGAGCAGAATTTGTTCTTAAAGATAGTGATGGAAAAGAAATTGCTACTTGGACATCTACAACTAACTCTTATGTAATTCAAAACTTACCAAACGGAACTTATACATTACAAGAGACAAAAGCTCCAGAAGGTTATGTTTTAAATGATCAAATAGTAGAGTTTACAATCACAGATACTAATAGAAACATTGCTATTAGATTTAAAAATAAAGAAGTAGAAAAGAAAGCAACTATTGTAAAAATTGACTCAGTTACTAAAGATCCAGTAGCAGGAGCAACCTTAGTAGTTAAAAATTCTCAAGGTGAAGAAGTAGTAAGATTTACTACAACTACTGAGCCATACGTCTTAAATGACCTTGAAGATGGAACTTATACAGTAGAAGAGATAAGTGCTCCAGAAGGTTATGAAAAAACAGATGAAATTTATGATTTTACAATAGATAATAATAACCGTGATGTTAAAGTTACTATTGAAAACAAAGCAGTTGAGAAATTAGTCAATATCTTAAAAGTAGATGCTGCCACAGGTAAACCTCTAGCAGGAGCAACCTTAGTAGTTAAAGATAGTGAAGGTAATGTAATAGAAGAGTTTGTAACAACAGAAGAACCACATACTATTACAGGCTTAAAAGATGGAACTTATACAGTAGAAGAAACAAAAGCTCCAGAAGGTTATACTAAGAGTGATGAAGTATACAAATTCACAATTAGTAATAAAACCCCAACAGCCTTAGTTATCTTTGAAAATAACGAAATAGTTGAAGTACCATTTACTGGTAGCAATACATCCCTAATAAGTACTTTATTTGGATCTATTATGTTAATATCCGGAGTAGGATTCGTTTACTACAATGGCAAAAAACAAAAAGTTAAATAAAAAAAGAATCTCTCCTAGCTGGGTAGCTCTAATAGGTTCCCTAATTATAACACTAGGAGGATTCTTTCTTTTATATAACTTCATTAGTAATAAAAAATTATATGCTTACGATTATATGAATGAGCAAATATATGATAATGAAACAGCTATTTATGATGTTAATACTAAAGAAGTAGATACCACTAATGAAGAACAGCCTAAAGAATATACTGATATTGAAAGCTACATTGGATATTTAGAAATACCAAAAATAAAGTTTAAAAGGGGTTTTTACAACATAGATTCAAGGCTTAACACTGTTGAGGCTAATATAGAAATAATAAAAGGTAGCAATTTACCTGATATTACTAATGGTAACTTAATAATCGCTGGTCACTCTGGTACTGGTTGGAAAGCTTTTTTCAGAAATTTATATAAACTTGAAATTGGTGATGATGCCATTGTTACCTATAGTGGGCAAACTTATACATATAAAATAACAGACATATATAAAGAGAAAAATACAGGTACTGTTGCTGTTAAAAGAGATCATAATAAGACTACACTTACATTAATAACTTGTACTAAAGATGACAGCAGTACACAAACAATCTATATTGCAGAATTATACAAAGTAGAATAAAAGGGGGTGTTTATTAATGAGTCCATTATCATTAATAACAAAATTACAAACTGTATTTGATGTAATAACATCAAGTAACTTATATTTAATGATATTAGCTTTAATTGTTTTTCTAACCTTAATTTTTATAACTACTAATGGTTCTAATAGAAAACAAAGTAGAAAAGCTTATATCCTAATCTATCTAGCTGGATTTATCTTTTTAGCAATCCAATATGGTAGTAGTTTTCTAACCTTAGTAGATTATGCAATTAACGAAGTATTTATTACTTATTATTTTCCTAATATTGTAATATATATACTTATGTTAATAATTACTAATGTTGTACTATGGAAAACAATCTTTAATGATAAAGTAGATAAAAAGTTAAAAATAATAAACTCTACTGCATTCTCTCTTATTACTTATCTATTTATTTTAGCTATATCAACTATAAGTAAATTAAACCTAAATGTGTTTAATATAACAGAATTATATAGTAGTAATGATGTTAGAAGCATACTAGAACTTAGTACTTTAATATTTACATTTTGGATAATTGTTCTAGTAATATATCATTTAATTAGAAGATATCAATATAAACATCATATAATAGAAGTTGAAAACTTTACTAACTACAATATTATTAATGATTTTGATATTAAAGAAGCATACAAAATTACTAAACAACCTCTTATAATAGAAGAAAAACAACAACCTAAACCTAAAGAAGAATATGTAAATATAGATGATAGATTTACTCTTGAAGAATATAAAATTATGTCTAAAATTTTAAAAGATGAAAAGGAAAAAGAAGAGCCTAATATAAGCAGTGGCCTAACAGAACTTAATAAATTATATCAAAGTATAAAAGATTAATATATGTAAAATATTAGTCTTTTTTTACATAAAATATATTGGTGATAAAATGTTAACAGAAGAAGAATTCTATAAAGAGTCTATAGATGCTAATTTATATTATTTAAGAACATTAAGAGATTTTTGTATTAATATTGAGCTTTCCTTTTATGGAGACAATCTCTATAAAGGAAGAGCGGCACTTCTAGCTAGAGAAAGTCAAGATTTAGGTAGAGAAATAGTAACCTTAACTAATGGAAAAGTACCATCTAAAGGACT
>CALVVD010000077.1 GCA_944363745.1 uncultured Bacilli bacterium
ACAATAGTGAGTACAATTAGGAAAGATAATAAGCTCACTATTTGTTATTTTTTTATGCATTAATTTACCATCTTTTAGAGGAGTGTCAGTATCTTTTTCTCCCCATAGTATTAGGGTATTGGTATTAATAGAAGATAAGTAATTAGTTAGGTCTAAATTAACAATGTTTTTAAAAGTCTCACGCATATTTTCATCTAAAGATTGATAATCACTACTTGAAAATTTATTAAATAAATAAGTTTTAAATTTATGTCTTATTCTTTTTGGTAAATAATTTGCAAGAGACTGGAGTGTTTTATATAATTTTAATCTAAACTTTTTCTTTAAAGTCATTTTAGGTTTAATACCAGCACTGTCTATTAATATTAAGTTTTTAATAGAAATATTATATTTAGAATTTAAAAGAATAGCAATTCTCCCTCCAAAAGAATGAGCAATTATATTAGGATTAGTTATATTTAAATCATTAAGAAATTTAATTATCATTTTACTATAGTCATCCATAGTAAGATTATAATTAGGAAATTTTGTTTCTCCAAAACCTGGATAATCTATAATATAAACAGTATAATCAATCATTAAGATATTAATTATTTCTAAAAATGTATTTCTAGTTTCTCCCCATCCAGGAAGTATTACAATAACTTCTTTAGAATCACCATATTTTAAATAAGATAAATTTATATCTTTATAGTTAATAGTCATATACAACACCTATTATAAGATATGTAAATAAATGATATTTGTTTATTGAAATTCGTTAAAAGATATGATAAGATTGAATTATCAATGATAAAGGAAGAAAGTGATTATATGACTAATTTTAATTTCCAGGGTAAAATAATTCGTCATTTTTCTAAAACTTCAGGTTTACAATGTGTTACCTGGGGGGGGGGTGTTTAAACTACCAGAATGGTAGTTTAGTTACTTTCTTTCATTATGATATAAGAGCAGGATAAGTATAAATTCTGTTCTTTTATAGTGTCAAAATAATTGATATAAAGGATTGTATGTGTTAATATTAAAACAGTATAAAAGATAATGATTGGGATAGACTATAAAAAATAGGAGGAGTATAAAATGGTAAAGGAAAAGAAAGAATTAATAATAGTAGGATTAATAATTGTGATGATAATAACATTAATAGGAGTAAGTTATGCAGCATTTAACTACTCTAAAACAGGTACTAAATTAAATAGTATAACTACAGGTTCTATTACTATGACATATACAGAGACAGATAATGTAATAAATATAAATGGGGCATTACCTACAACTGATGAAACAGGAAAAGTAAGATTAACAGAAGGAGAGTACTTTGATTTTACAGTAAGTAGTAAGATAGCAGGAGATGTAAATATTAACTATGAGATAAGTGCAAAAGATATAACTAGTAGTGATGCTAATAAGATAGATGGTTCTAACATAAAGTTATATCTAACTAAATTAACAGATGGTGGAACAGAAGAAGAGTTAATGACACCAGAAACTTATAATGAAGAAGAGAGTTCCAATAGTTATACAGGAAGGCCATCAGGAGAGATGAGTTTATATACAAGTAGTATTAATAGTAGTGAGAGTAATAACTATAGACTAAGAATGTGGGTTGATGAGGATTATAATCCACAGGATGATGGAGGTAACTTAGAGTTCAGTGTTCAAATAAATGTCTATGGATTAGATGGACTATCTATGGAAGATAGAATGATGAGAACAGCAGGAAGTGCAGATTTTCATTCATCAGAATATAAAAGTAAAGTAACAAACATAGTAACTAAAGGAGATACTGTTATACCAGAAGGTGTAATAGAGAGTTGGGATATATCAGAAAAACAGAATGGCAGTGTCATTGCTTATATAGAGGATGATGGAACAGGTGCAGGAACATATAAAGTAACAATAGGCGGAGAAGGTAAGATAATTGCTAACTATGATATGAGTAGTTATTTTGAAAGATTTTCTAATTTAACTTCAATAGATTTAACATATTTAGATACTAGTTTAGTTACAAATATGACTAGAACGTTTCGTGGTAGCTATAATTTAGAAGTACTAGATTTAAGTAATTTTGATACTTCAAATGTCACTCGTATGGACCAAATGTTTTCTTTTTACATGTTTGATGGAAATAGTATGTCATTATCTAAAGTTATATTTGGAGAGAGTTTTGATACATCGAAGGTAACCTCTATGATGGATATGTTTAATAATTGTAATAATTTAACAGAACTAGATTTAAGTGTTTTTGATACTTCAAATGTAATTTATATGACTGGAATGTTTCAATTCTGTGAAAAATTAACAAAATTAGATTTAAGTAATTTTGATACTTCAAATGTAAAAGGCTATGACCAAATGTTTTACGGCACTACAAATATAGCAGAAATAAAAGTTACAAGAGATAAGTGGACAATACCTAATTCTGTAATTTCTAATAGTGGTGTAACTGATTTTACTTATGTATAGAGAATTTCTATTGTTTAGAAACTCTCTTTTCTTTTACTTTTTTATAAATATATGTAATTAATAATGCACCTAATAATATATAAATAGGTACTTTTAATTTCTTAACAAAATCATCTAAGATAATCCAATTATTACCTAAAGCATAACCAACATAGACAAAAGCAAAAGTCCAAGGAATACTACCTAATGTTGTATATATGACAAACTTAAGAAAAGGAACTTTACTAACTCCCATAGGTAAGGAAATAAGTGTTCTAATAATAGGAAAGTTTCTTCCTATAAAAGCAGCCCACGGTCCATATTTATTAAACCATCTATCACATTTATCTATATCTTCTTCTTTCATAAAGAAAAATTTGCCATAAGTCTTTATAAAAGGCCTTCCACCAAAGTATCCAAAAGCATAAATAATAATGGCACAAAATACACTACCTAAAACTCCTATAAGTAATGCTATAGAAAAGGAAAAAAAACCTCTACCTGCAAGTATTCCTGCAGTTGCAAGTATAAGTTCACTTGGAATAATAATTATAACCGCTTCAAGTACCATTCCAATAAACATACCTAAATATCCTAAATTAGTCATTAAAGAAGTAATGTATGAGTCCATATTATCACCTTTAATTAAATATATGTAAAAAAATAATTGTTTATCTCTTAAATATTACGTATAATTTTAGTAAATAATAATAGGGGAGATAGTGATATTATGAAGATAAAACCTATTAGAGTATTAATTATAGTAACTATATTTATTTGTATAATAAGTATAATCTGTGGTATTTATATTTATAATGATATGAAAGAAAGAGAAAATATATCTTTAAATGTTTCTAAGACTAAAGAGTCTTTAATAAAAGATGAAAATATTTTAATTAAAATAAAATCTAATTATAATAGCATTGTTAAGACTACTAAAGATACTAAACTTTATATAAATGATAATGGAAAGTATAAAGATGTTGGTAGTATAAATAAAGATAATATATTAGAACTTGAATCTATTGATAAGATTAGTTTAGATAATAAATATTTTAAATTATTAGATAGTGATTATTATGTGTCTTATAAAGATGTAACACCCACTACTGATACTATTAATAAAAGATATCTTAATTATATAGAGTTCCCTATAGAAGTTACTACTAAAGAAAATATTATTTATTATGATGAAAACTTTAATGAGTTGTTTACAATAAACATTCCTACAACTTCTAAAGTTATTGTTAATTTAGATGATTACTATGGTATATCTTTATTATCAAGATTAGTTTATGTAAAAAAAGAAGATGTTAGTAATAATGTTGAAGTAGATAGTAATGAGGATATGGCTGTGTCTATTCCTGCGATACTTTATCATTTTATCTATTTAAATGGAGACACAGGATGTAATGATATTATTTGTCATAGTGAAGAACAAATAGACTCTCACTTTAAGTTTTTATCTGATAATGATGTTTTTACTTTAAATACTAGTGAAGTGTTAAGCTTTATTAAAGGTGAGATTAATCTTCCTAAGAAGTCTATTTTAATTACTATTGATGATGGGGCAAGAGCGGAAAACTTTATTCCATTCTTAGAGAAGTATGGTTTAAATGCAACTTTGTTTTTAGTTAGTTCATGGTACCCTGTAAGTAAGTTTCAATCTCCTTATTTGGAGATAGCAAGTCATACTCATAATATGCATACAACTGGTGTTTGTCCTACTGGTCAAGGAGGAGGAATTAACTGTTTACCGGAAAGTGATATACTTAATGATTTAAAACTTAGTAGAGAGACATTGAATAACACTAAAGCCTTCTGTTTTCCTTTCTATGAATATAGTAATTATTCTATTAATTTAGTTAAAGAAGCAGGCTTTGAAATGTCTTTTATTGGTGGTTCTACTAAAATAAAGAAAGGTATAGACCCTTATAAAATACCAAGATATCCTATTTTAAGTAGTTTTGGTGTAGATTATATAAGTAATTTAGTGTTAGGTTAATATTTACGAAAACTCGTAACTAATTTATTACATATTTTTCTTGTTATGTAGAATTTAATATGGTACGATATTTATAGGAACATTTATGTGGGTGTCGCCTCCTATTCAATAGGAAAGGAGGAAAAGGTATGAAGACAAAGACTTTTATTATAAAAGTATTAAAGCTTATTCCTTTAATTTTATTGAGTCTTTCTTTCTTAGTTCTAACCTTCAAAATAAAATAGACACTCTGCATTAGAGTGCCACACATAGAATATATGAGGTGACATTCACTTGCAACCTAAATGTTCCTCATTTTTTATTTTATGTAAATTTCTTTTACATATTCATAGTATCATAAATATTAACTTTTGTCAAAAATCAATTTAATTTTTGTGATTAATAATTCAAAATGTCCTATTTTTAAACAAGTATTTATAAAACAAAATGTCCTATTACAAAGAATGG
>CALVVD010000078.1 GCA_944363745.1 uncultured Bacilli bacterium
ACTTTTTTTTGATATTCATCTTTTAACATGGTAGTTACTTTTTCAATATCTAGATTTGTAGGAACAATACCTGTACCTATGGCAAAAATAGGTTCATAGGCAATGATAAAGTCTTTAGACTTATCTATATCACTTAGTAGATAGTCCATGTCTTTTTTTATTTTATCAACATATTCTCCACTTTCATGTTCTTCTAAAGTATCTCCTATACAGATAATTGGTATTAAGTCATTAGAAAAAGCTTGTTCTAACTTTTGTTTACTTACATCAAGATTTTCATTCATCTTAGTAGTTCTTTCACTGTGATTAATCAAAGTATAAGTCGCTCCTAAAGACTTAATGGCTTTTGCAGTAACTTCTCCTGTATAAGCTCCCATTGTTTTACTACTTACATCTTGTGAAGCATAGGTTATGTTATTAGGTATTAATGGTAAATAACAGATGCTAGGTATTAAAATCATCTCATGATTAAAAGTATTTAAGTTTTTATAATCTTCTAAGTAATTTAATATCTCATCTTTTGTAAAATTACTCTTGTGATTTAAGGCTACTATCATTTTTCTTTCCATCCTTCCATTTGTTTTTTAGTTTTTCCACAAGTCTTGTTGATAAAGATTGTTTTTTATTATGTTTAGCAATGGCTACTTTATAAACTTCTAAGACAGAATCAGCGAAACTAGATAGTGAATATTTTTTTATAGAACCTTCAGCTTTATCTGTTAAGTTTTCTAATTCTAATTTATTAGTAGAAAGCTCATCTACTATTTCTATACATTCTTTTTGATCTTTAAAAATACGGCCATTAAAATTATCTATTACAGCACTCTTAAAGGCATCATCATCAATACAGATTACGGGTAGTGATGCTGCTAGGGCTTCTATTACAGTTAATCCTTGAGTTTCTGTAGTAGAGGCAGTTATAAAAGCATTAGCTACATGATAGTAACTAGGCATATCTTTCCAAGATACTTTTCCAGTAAAAGTGATTCTATCTTGTAAATTTCTTTTCTTAACTTCATTTCGATATTTTTCTTCATCAGGACCATACCCTACTATTAATAGTTTAATATTCTTATTATTACATTTATCTATTACATCAATAAGAAAAGGAACGTTTTTCTCTTGAGCTAATCTTCCTACAAATAATAGAACAAAGTCTTTCTTCTTATATCCTAAATAACGTTTTAGACGAGTTACTTTTAATTTATCAGCATTAGATTTATAAAATCTAGAGGCATCTAATCCTGTAGGAACGATATAAATATCTTTATCATAGTGATATTCATCTCTAAATAAGTGATATGTTTTTACAGTCGGCACTATAAAGGCATCTGCTGTATTATCACAATAAAACTTGCTTAAATATTCAACTGCTTTCTTACATCCTAAATCAAAGTATTTAATATTTCTTGAAACATACCAAGTATAGTCTTTATACATAGTATGATAGGTATGTACTAAAGGGATATTATATTGTTTAGCGAATAGTCTTGCAAATATACCCATACTAAGTTCTGTATGGGAATGGATTATTTCTAAGTCCCATGATTTTATTTTATTTATTACTTTTAAAGGATAGATACTAGACATTCTATAATCATATATTCCTAAAGGAATACCAGGAATTCTAAGTATTTTCTCTTTTTCATCATAATCATAGGTCTTACTATCTTGTCCTACGGTAATTATATAAACAGTATGACCTTTTTGTTCAAGAGCTTTCTTTAAGGTTTCAACACTTGTTATTACTCCATTAACAGATGGTACATAAGAATCTGTAAATAGACCTATTCTCATAAAGTTTCCTCCTTTAGTAATATTTTATTTTTCAGGGATATTTTTTAGCCCTGGTAATTCTTTTCCTTCAAGATATTCAAGCGTTGCTCCTCCACCTGTTGAGATATGATATAGTTTATCTGTTACATTACAAGATGTGGCAGCGGCAACGATATCTCCTCCACCAAGAACGGTTTTAGCATTTATTTCTGTTAAGTAAGTTAGAACATCATCTGTGCCTTTTACATAATTTTTAAATTCATAAACTCCTAGTGGTCCATTCCACATAATAGTTTTAGCACTTGCTAAATTATTTTTAAAGATATTAACAGTATTAGGGCCAATATCTAAGCCCATATCATTATCTGCTAGTTCTGTTATATCTTTAACAGAACCTTTGGTGTCTTCATATTTATCATTACAAACTACATCTACTGGTAAGATAATTTTGTTTTCATTTTCTTTTAGTATTTTTTTACAGAAGTCAAGAGCTTCATTATCTAATAGAGAGTTACCAATATTATAACCTTCTGCTTTTAAGAATGTAAAAGCCATGCCTCCTCCGATTAAGATTTTATCACATTTAGGTAGTAAATTTTCAATAAGACCTATCTTATCACTTACTTTAGCACCTCCTAATATTATCATAAATGGTCTATTAGGATTAAAAAGATAAGATAAAGCATTTAACTCTTTTTCCACAAGTAGCCCAACACAACTAGGTAGATAGGTACTTATACCAACATTTGAAGCATGAGCACGATGAAGAGTACCAAAAGCATCATTAATAAAGATATCACCTAAACTTGCCCAATATTTTGCAAGGCTCATATCACAACCACTTTCTTTTTTACCATCTAAATCTTCATAACGAGTATTTTGCATTAGAATAATATCTCCATCATTCATATTAGCGACAGCTTGTTCTAGCTCTTCTCCTCTTGTAGAATTTATGAATGTCACATTTTTATCTAATAGTTCACTAAGTCTAGTTGCAACAACACTAAGATCATTCTTAGTTTTATCTTCTTCTGTTTTAACACGTCCTAAGTGAGACATTAATATTATTTTTGCATTATGCTCTAAACAATATTTAATAGTAGGTAGACTTTTTACTATTCTTGTATCATCAGTAATTTCTCCTTCTTTTAAAGGAACATTAAAATCACATCTAATTATTACTTTTTTATTATCAATATTTAAATCTTTAACAGTTTTCTTCATATATAATCCTCCTAGTAATATTGTAGTATTTTTCTTGTATTTTTTCAACTTGCCTTAAATTTATAACAAATTTGTAATGTATGTATTTTAATAGGGGTTGTTATTTATAATTTTTTCTTTAAGAAACTCAAGCTTTTTAACTTTATTATCAGAATAGCCTTCTAAATCTACTTTTGTATTTTCGATAATCTTATAATCATCAGAAACCATTGTATTATAGCCGCGATTTTCTAAAAAAAGATTAATAACAACTAAGTCTAACCAACGAAATGCTTTGGCTTTAGAAAATTTAGGATTATTTTCATCATTAATTGATAGTCTTTTTAATCTTGCTTGTTTTGCTAGTGACCAGTTATCAATTCCTTTATCTATATAAGAATAAGGATCTTCCACATTTGCAAAAAAGGCCATTGTCCAAGAGCGAATTAATAAATCATAATCATTACCTGGTTTAATTCTTGAAATAAAGTCTGTTTCTATTTCTTCATCTCCAGTTATTAAACTAGAAAAGGCTATATTTAATAATAAATGTTTATCATTTTCAATAAAATAAATTCTCTTAAGTAATTCTATATTAGGAATAGAAATTCTTCCTGTATAATAGATTAGACTTTCTTTTAAGTAAAATAATTCTTCTTTAGAGAGTTTATCTAATTCTTCAGTACGATTAAAATAACTGTCATATAAAATTCTTTCTAATCTCTTAGAAATTATTGCTTGATTTTCTTTTGATAAAGAAGAAATATTCTTACGAACTTCGTCGGTTATTTTGTTCCCAGTAGATTTTTTTCCTAATAATAATATAGTATCATAATCACTATTTATCATGGCTCTTACTAAAGCGTCAATATCATTCATAAATTTTTACCTCCAAATAAATTATATCACAAGTAATATTGTATTGTCTTTAAAGTGAAAAGAAAAAGAGCTTTAAGCTCTTATAGATTAGCAACGTATTTTGCAACTCTTATGTATTGGGCAGTATAACTCATTTCATTATCATACCATGCTACTACTTTAACTAGTTGTTCTCCATCTACTTCACTAATTGAAGTTAATAGACTATCAACTAAACTACCATAGTGCATTCCTATAGTATCACTTGATACGATTGGATCAGTTGTATATCCTAGAGTTTCATTAGTATTATTCTTTAATGTTTCATTAATTTCTTCTACTGTAGTATTTCTATTTAGTTTTAATACTAAGTCGACAACTGAACCTGTAGTTACAGGAACTCTCATAGCAGTACCTTCCATTCTACCTTCAAGATTAGGTAGTACTTTTCCAATAGCAGATGCTGCACCAGTTGAGGCTGGAACAATATTAGCAGCACTTGCCCTACCACGACGAGCATAAATTCCTTTTTTATGAGCAACATCTAGAGTAGCTTGGTCATTTGTATAAGCATGAACAGTTGTCATATAGCCTTGTTTAATACCAAAGTTATCATCTAAGACTTTTAGAACTGGGGCTAGACAGTTAGTAGTACAACTAGCAGCAGAGATGATTTTTTCAGTTCCATCTAATATATCATGATTAACATTATAGACAATAGTTTTAACATCTCCTTTAGCAGGAGCAGAGATAATTACCTTTTTAGCACCAGCATTGATATGAGCCATGGCTTTTTCTTCACTAGTAAATTTACCCGTACATTCTAAGACGATGTCAATATCTAAATCTTTCCATGGTAATAAATTAGGATCTGTTTCAGCATAGACTTTAATCTTTTTATCTCCTACTATTATATTATCTCCTTCAAAAGATATATCATCTGTTCTATATCTTCTATGTGATGTATCATATTTAAGTAAATAAGCAAGTTGTTCTGCATCTGTTAAATCATTAATAGCCACTACTTCCATTTCTGGATCATTATCTAGTAATCTAAA
>CALVVD010000079.1 GCA_944363745.1 uncultured Bacilli bacterium
CTTCTAGCTAGAGAAAGTCAAGATTTAGGTAGAGAAATAGTAACCTTAACTAATGGAAAAGTACCATCTAAAGGACTGAACTATCAAATATTTTATACAGAGTATACTCTTCCCATAGAAAGATTAACAGAAAAACTTTTTAATTTAAATCTTAGTACCGATATAACAGAGATGCAACTTAAACTTACTCCGACAGATACATTTGAAGTGAATAATGAGTTAATTACAACCTTAACATCATTTAATGATAGAGCCACATCTATTGCAAGTGAGTTTATAAATCTTGCAAGAGAAATAAGAGATGAGATGACATCTAATAATCTATTTTCATACTCCTATCCTACGATGTATAACTTTATGATTATAACAATAGAACTATATATAGGAGAGTTAAATAGATTAAAAGAAAGAATAAGAAAAGACCCTATTATTGCCCTAGATACAGAGTATGGCTATAATATAACTGCATATGAGATAACATCATTCCTAAGAGGTCTAATAGATCCAAATGCTACTTCCTATATAGAAGTATTAAATAATATTTTAAAAGAAATCTATCCAGAGTTACTAGAAGATTATAATAGTCTGCCCCTATCTCCAGAAAATCAACAGAACTTAACAGAAAGAAGTATCGCTGTTATTAGAAGAATAAGATTATTAATAAGTAATATGTTAAGAGATTTACTTGATGCTAAACTATATTTTATAATAGAACCCCTTGCTATTGATAACTTCTATCGTAATATAAATTATTTTCTCTATGCCTTAGATGCCGACATGAAAGAAGAGTAAAGTTCTTCTTTTTCTTTTCCCCTACTTAAAATAATGATATAATGAATTAGGAAGTAGGTAATAATATGAGTAATATAGATTTAGATAACTTAAATGAAGAACAAAAAAAGGCCGTTTTATATAATGAAGGACCTCTTTTAATACTAGCAGGGGCTGGGTCTGGTAAGACTAAAGTCTTAACTACGAAAATTGCCTATCTAATAGAAGAGTTAGATATATCTCCTTATGAGATACTTGCCATAACCTTTACTAATAAAGCTGCTTTAGAAATGAGAGAACGTGTTGATAAAATGATAGGAAGTGTTGCCAAGTACATTCAAATATCAACATTCCATTCTTTTGGCCTTAAAATATTAAGAGAAAACTATGATAAATTAGGATATAGTAATAACTTTGTAATCATGGATAGTGATGACTCTCTAACTATCGTCAAGAAAATATTAAAGAGTCTAAACTATGACCCTAAAATCTATAATCCTAAAGCCATTAGAAATAAAATAAGTAATTGTAAAAATGAACTTGTCTCTCCAAAAGATTATGAGAAATATATTGCAAGTGACTATGAAAATGTTGTAAGTGAAGTCTATTATAAATATGAAGATAAACTAAAGAAGAACAATGCCATGGACTTTGATGATTTATTACTACTACCTATAACTCTTTTTAGAAAACATCCTGAAGTTTTACAAAGATATCAAGAACGTTATAAATACATATTGATAGATGAGTATCAAGATACTAATGAAGCTCAGTATATATTATCTAAAATGATAAGCGCTAAATACAAAAATATCTGTGTAGTAGGAGATGCTGACCAAGCGATATATGGTTTTAGGGGTGCCAATTATAAAAATATTTTAAACTTTGAAAAAGATTATCCTAATGCTTTAAGTATTAAACTAGAACAAAATTATCGTTCTACTAAGACCATTCTAGATGCTGCAAACTGTGTTATTAAAAATAATGAGAAAAGAAAAGAGAAAAATCTTTGGTCTACTAAGGGAGTTGGCGATAAGATAACCTATTATAGAGCCTATGATGAAAAAGATGAGAGTCACTATGCTGCAATGGAGATAAAGAAACTTTTAGATAGTGGCAAAGATGCTAGTGATATTGCCATACTATATCGTACTAATGCCCAGTCTCGTGTTATTGAAGAAGAACTATTAAAAGATAATATTCCTTACCGTATTGTCGGAGGCTTTAGTTTCTATCAAAGAAAAGAGATTAAAGACTTACTTGCCTATTTAAAATTAATCTTTAATCCTAAAGATGATGTCAGTTTCTTAAGAGTTATTAATACTCCTAAAAGAGGAATAGGACTAAGAACAATAGAACACTTAACGGAAAAAGCTGATAAAGAAGGTATAAGTCTTTTTGAAGCGATAGATGGAGGTAAAGAAGAGAAGTTTAAAGACTTGATTATCTCTTTACAAAAAGTATCAGAATCTATTACTTTAACAGAGTTAATTGATAAAGTCCTAGACTCTACTGGTATGAAAGCTGAACTTGAAAGTGAAAAGAGTATTGAAAGTGAAGTAAGATTAGAAAACCTTGAAGAGTTTAAATCTATTACTAAAGCTTTTGAAGAGAGAATGGGACTTGTATCTCTAGAAGACTTCTTATATGAAGTAAGTCTTGTTAATGATAAAGATGAATATAAAGACTCTCGTCATAAAGTAAGTCTAATGACTATTCACTCTGTTAAAGGACTAGAATATGATATAGTCTTTGTTCTAGGATTAGAAGAAGGAATATTCCCTCATCGTAACTGTTTAATGAGTGCTAGTGAAACAGAAGAAGAAAGAAGACTTTGCTATGTCGCTATAACTAGAGCGAAAGAAAAACTATATCTTTTAAATGCTAGACGAAGAGTATTATTTGGAGAAGATAGTATTAATCCTCCAAGTAGATTTATAAGTGAAATAGATGAAAGTCTAATCGACAGCAATATTAAAAAGAATGAGGAAGTTAAACATATTAGTAAAGAAGATGTTATTAGAGATGAAGATGTCGATTATCAAGTTGGTGATTATGTAGTACATGAACACTTTGGAGCAGGTAAAGTAGTAGATGTTACTAACTCTCTAGTATCAGTTGCCTTTAAGCATCCTTATGGAATTAAAAAGTTAATGAAAAACCATAAGAGTTTAACTAAAGTATAAAGGAGAAAATTATGGAAGAAAAATTAAAAACAGGATATGAATTATTTGTTAAGAAAGATACAAAAGGGGATTTAATAGGAGCATATCGTTTAACTGAAAATGATACTGTTATTGACTTTAATGAATTAGATCATGAAGGCTTAGGTTTTATGGCTAATTTGTCCAATATAAAAAATAGTCTTGGCGATTATTACTTAGTAATGAGTTACAACAAAGAAGATAATAGATTTATTTCAAGTCTTAAAGCTTTAATATTTTATGGTGATTATAATGAAAATAGGATATTCGAAACTATTAAGGAAACATCAAGTAAAACTGCCCTAGGCTCTGTTTTGAAACTTAATAATGAATGTAAAAAGGAAGTAAAAAAATATACAAAAGCAATAAGGAGGAACCAATGAAAAAAGATAAAACATTATTAATAATGGCAGCAGGTATTGGTAGCCATTTTGGAGGCTTAAAACAAATAGAAAAAATGGGTCCTAATGATGAATATATTATTGACTATTCTATTTATGATGCTATTAGATCAGGCTTTACTAAAGTAGTATTTATTATAAAAGAAGAAATATATGATATCTTTAAAGAAACTATTGGAAAAAGAATAGAACCATTTATTAAAGTAGACTATGCTTTTCAAAATATGGATTATATTCCTACTAAATATAAAAATATTATTAAGAAAAGAACTAAACCATTAGGGACTGCTTATGCTATATACTGTGCTAAAGATAAAATAGATGGCCCTTTTGCTGTTATAAATGCCGATGATTTTTATGGAAGAGATGCCTTTTTAAAAGCCTATAATTATTTAGATAATATTATCTATAATCATTATGGTATTATAACTTATAAAATAAATAATACTCTAAGTCCTCATGGTGAAACTAAAAGAGGAATATGTGAAGTAAGTTCTGATAATAAGTTGTTAAAAATAACAGAAAGTAGAGTAATTAAAAGAAAAGATAAAATACTAGCAGCTCCCTTAAATACTAATATTGCTAAGGAAATAGATGAAACTACTCCAGTTAGCATGAATTTATTATTGTTTTCTCCTGATATCTTTAAAATAATAGGAGATGAATTAGATTTATTTTTATCACTTCATCAAAAGGATTTAGGAGATTTAGAATTTGGCATTCCTGATATTTTAGATTTATGTTTAAGAAAGAATATCAAAACAATTGATGCTATTAAAACTGACTCTACTTGGTATGGAGTAACTTATAAAGAAGATAAAGATGCTGTTAAAAAAGCTTTAATAGATTTAACTACTGAAGGGCTTTATCCCCAAGAGTTGTGGAAAAAAGTATAGAAAGAAGGAAAGTTTGTGGAAAACAACATTACAAAGGAAAGAATGAACTATCTAATAAAAATATTAAACGATGCTTCTTATGAGTACTATGTATTAGATGACCCTAAAATAACAGACCAAGAGTATGATGCTTACTATAGAGAACTTGAAACTATTGAAAAACTACATCCAGAGTGGGTACTTGATACTTCCCCTACTAAAAAAGTAGGAGGAGAAGTAATAGATGAGTTTAAAAAAGTAGAACATACTATTCCTATGTTATCTTTAGGAGATGTTTTTAATGAAGATGAAATCGTAGATTTTTTACAAAGAATTGAAAACAGTGGTATTTCTTCTAATTATGTATGTGAACTTAAAATAGATGGACTATCTGTTTCCTTAAAATATGAAAAAGGAATATTAGTACAAGGTGCTACTCGAGGTAATGGTGTTGTAGGAGAAGATATTACTCATAATGTTAAGACTATTAAAAGTATCCCTTTAAA
>CALVVD010000080.1 GCA_944363745.1 uncultured Bacilli bacterium
GTAATTTATGATATTGCTGTTTAGTTAAAACATTAACTAAACAGCAATATCATAAATTACTAATAATATTATTAGTAATTTATGATATTGCTGTTTAGTTAAAACATTAACTAATTTATTTAAGAAGGGACTTAACATATATAAAAGTATGTATATAGCTAAAAACCAATATTGATTAAATAAAGTAATAGGTGAAATCAATTTAACTAATTCAACATTATTAAACTCTACAAGTCCAAAAATTATAAAAATTATAAGAAATAGTACTTTATAAAACCAAGCAGAGTTATTTAATTCTATTAATTTTCTAACTTTTATTTTTTTATCACATTGAAAATAACCTGTAAGAATTATAAAAGAATTTACATGTACTATAAAAATAAACCAAATAAAAACCAATAAAAAATGTAATGAACCTGTCGTTGATTCCATAAAACCAGTATTATATATAAAATGCCAAACAACAATCATAAACATTGATACAATTCTCATTAATTCAAAATTTGATTGTCTTATTTTTCTTTTTTCTTCCATAACTTCCCCACCCTATAATAAAAATATATCATATCTTGACATTTTTTTCAAAGAAAAACAACTTAAAATTATTAAAGTTGTTCAACATAATATATTTTATCTGAAAAAGCTTTTGATTTATCTAAATCTATATTAATAGGATAAATTCTTAAAACCTTAATTTTAGCATCTTTACCAAATATATGATATAAAACACACGATCTATGTTGCCCATCTAAAATAACATTATTTTCATCTACTGTTATTAAATGTTTATTATCATAACCATTTTTCTTGATGCTTTTAATTAGCTTATCATAACGTTCAATACTCATAACTGGCAAATTATGTTCTTTATGATAACTTATATAATCTAAATATTTCTTTTTATTGCCCTGTAAATATAAATATGGTGATAGTTCCTCTATCTTATAGTTTTTATTATCATACCATCGTCTATTTAAATCACTTAATTTTAAATCAACGATTTCGTATTTTTCTATAAATCTAAGTTCTAAATAATGCCAAATAAAGTCATCATTTAAAATAAAATCTTTATTATTAACTAAATTCATAGCAGTCAAATTATTTAATTTTTTCTCTAATTTTCTCCATTTTAAATGTCTAAAATAATATGATGGCAATCCCAAAAAATTATTAGCATTAAAGCAAATGACTCTTTCCATAACATGTGCTAAGGAAAAGAAGCCTTTATTTGTATCTTCAAAATCATTTATTGTTAATTTTAAATTTTGTATTTCTTTCAAACAATTAGCTCTAATAGCAAAACAACTACCTGCAACAAAGTTATAATCATCATAAAACTTTATATTTTTTAGCTTTTTATTATTTAATCCTTCCTTAACTAATTGCTGTTTATGTTTTGGATCTTTAACTATTAAATTTTTAGAAGCGACTAAATCACAAGTATTATCATTAATAAGTCTATCAACCATATGATGAACATTAAACGGTCCCAATATTCCTTGATATAAATTTATAAACCAATCTCTATCCTTAAAAAATTGATTATAAATATAAATAGATTTATTAGTACTCTTAGCTTGTAATTTCAGAACAATATCATATTTTTTTAAATTAACATTATTAATTACTTCAATAAATGGTCCAATATCATAACCTTTATTTTGACATTTAATTAGCTTTGTATCTTTTTTAAACTTTTTAAATTTATTAAGATAATTAATATCATAATAACCATCCATATAGGTAACTATTAAATCATATTTATAACAACTAAGATTTTTTAAATACTCTATTATTTCTTCAGTACTTTTCATGTAAAACATATGTAAAACTACTAATATTTTACTATTCTTATTTTTTTTAATCTTAAGAAAATTTAATAGTCTACCAAAATAACGTAAAATAAATCTTCTAATTTTTAAAGAATAATAATCACCTTCATATATCGCTTTCACGCCAGTTTTTCTATGTTCTTCTTTACCAAATAGTTCATAATGAAGAAGAGGATTTACCCCTACTTGTTCTACATCTTTATATAAGGAATAATACCCTAATGTATTAAAATCTTTTGATGGATTATATCCTTTTTTATATCCTTCTTTTAGATAATGCAATTCAAGTGAACCAACTTTAGATAAATTGTACTCATGTTTATAATATTTCTTATCAAAAAATTTAGAATATTTAATCACCTTAGACTGATATTTTTCTAAAATAATATCTTTATTTTTTACTTCATTTGCATTCTTTTCTCCTAATTCTTTAGATTTTTTGATATAATGTTTTAACATTTTTTCTCTTACAAACTTCATTGGGAACCTCCTAAAAATATTCTATAAAAAACTAATTTTCTTTCAAATACTTTTCTAAAGATTTTGTAACTACTTCATATCCTTCACTAGATAAATGTAGTCCATCTTCACTAAAATCTTTCTTTAAATTACCATCTTCATCTAATAATTTGTTATAAGTATTAATATAAGTTAAATCTTCTTCATCACAATATTCTTTTATCATTTTATTTATTTCTATTATGTCTTCATTTTTTCTACTACCAACCATATATAATCTTTTATCCATACTTCTATTAACAGGATAAATGCTTTCTATATATATTTTCGTTTCATTTCTATTTTCTTTAATATCATTAACTATCTCTTTTATATTATTAACTATATCTTCTTTAGTTTTATCTTTTAACATGTCATTAGTACCAATTAATAAAAAGACTTTAGAAGGATTATAATCATAAACTCTTCCTTTCATATCACTTAATATATCATCAGTTGTATCACCCGCAACTCCACTATTTACAACTGGCATATTAGGAAAATATTCATCTAAATCATAATACTCAGTAATAGAATCACCTAAGAACAAATAATTAGTATAAGCATTTTTTAAATTAGTTAATTTTTCTTGATAATTATTCTTTTCATTTTCTAACATATTATTAACTTTATTTATTTCATTATTTTTACTGTTAACTACTAATAATAAAATACTATTTAAGATAATACTAATTAATAATACCAGTATTAATAATTGTTTCTTATCATTAGTTTTTTTATTAGAAGATATATTATTTTTATAATATATATTTTTATTTTTCTCAATTCTTGTATTATATTTTTTCTTTTTCTTTTTGTAAGTTTTACTACTCATATTATCCCCTCTTACACAAGAGTAGTATAACATCAAATTTAATTCCTTAAAAGATAAAGAAAAAAGATTTGACACATTTTGCCAAATCTATTTCTTATAAGCATCTTTATAAGAACCATTTTTAATATCTTCAATCCAGCCTTGATTATTTAAATACCAATCTATAGTTTCTTTTATTCCACTATCAAAAGTATAACTTCTTTCCCAACCTAATTCTTTTTCAACTTTACTTGAATCAATTGCATATCTTAAGTCATGACCTTTTCTGTCTTCTACAAAGGTAATTAAATCTTCGCTTTTACCCATTTGTTTTAATATTATTTTAACAATATCTATATTACGTCTTTCAGAGTGTCCTCCCAAATTATATACTTCTCCTACTTTACCTTCTCTAACTATTAAGTCAACACCAACATTATGATCATGAACATGAATCCAATCTCTTACGTTTTCTCCTGTTCCATAAACAGGTATTTTTTCATTGTTTAAAGCTTTCATAATAGTAAGTGGTATTAACTTCTCTGGAAATTGATATGGTCCATAATTATTTGAGCATCTACTAATAGTAACAGGAAGTCCATAAGTACGGTAATAAGCCATAACAAGTAAATCTGCACTAGCTTTACTAGTAGAATATGGACTAGACGTATGAAGTGGAGTATCTTCTGTAAATAATAAATCAGGTCTATCTAAAGGAAGATCTCCATATACTTCATCAGTAGATATTTGATGATATCTTTTAATGTTATATTTAAGTGATGTATCCATCAACACTTCAGTACCAATAATATTAGTAGTTAAAAATATTTCTGGGTTTTTAATAGAATTATCAACATGAGACTCAGCGGCAAAATTAATTACTACATCAAACTTCTCCTCATTAAATAATTTATCAATAAAACTTCTATCAGTAATATCTCCTTTTACAAATTTATAATTATCTTTTCCTTCTAAATCTTTAATATTATTATAATTACCTGCATATGTAAGAGCATCTAAACATACAAAGTAATCATCTTTATATTTTTCAGTAACATAATGAAGATAATTACTTCCAATAAAACCTGCTCCTCCTGTAATTAAATATTTCATAAATTCACCTTCCTTAAAATAATTCTAACAAAAAAATATTAATAAGAATAGTATTTTTACTAAATTAGACAAACTAATTTAACATAAATACAAAAAGACTTGAAACTATTTGTCAAGTTCTTCAAGCATCATTTCTTTAATTCTATCAATATCAGGAAAAAACAAATTAAGTCCCTGTTTCTTTAATGATAATAAATAATTAAAATTACTTGTTATTTCATCTTTTAACGTATCTATTACTTTAAGTGGCTTCCCATTTACTATATGTGGATGATCTATATATTTTTCTAATGTAGGAAAAGCATTTTGTAATAATATAACTGATTTTTTATTGGCAATTTCTCT